>NZ_JALBUS010000004.1:0-183405 GCF_033971885.1 Absicoccus intestinalis
CAGCGTTCATCCTGAGCCAGGATCAAACTCTTCATTTGATTTAGCTCTTCGATGTTCCTGACATCGTTTGTTTCTTTCTCGAAATTGACGTGTTTCTTGGTTTCCTGTTCAGTTTTCAAAGATCGTCGCTCTCTCAAGCGCTTTTTAATTTAATCATATTTCTTACCTTTTGACAAGTATTTTTTTAAAAAAATTGTAAAAAAAAAGGTAGATAGGTTCATCTACCAAAAATTCGATCCAAGAATTTGAAAAGACCGGATTTTTTCTCATACTTTACCTTTTTATTAAGTGCCAATTCTTCTGCTTTTTTCATGGCATAATTTTGCGAATCAAAGAGTGTTTCCGTACCTAATTTCGCATAGGTACCATCTTTCATTAAAACACGACCCTTTACATCATCTTTGAATTGATCCTTAAAATAATCTAAGATATCCTGTTTTAATTTTGGTTCATCGATAGGACAAGCCACTTCGACTCGTTTTTCCGTATTTCGCGTCATGAAATCCGCACTAGAAATATATACTTTTTGTTCATCACCAACACCAAATGCATAAATTCGTGCATGTTCTAGATAACGACCAACAATACTATGGACTTCGACTTTTTCTGTATAGTGTGGCAAACCTGGAACAATACAACAAATACCACGAACAACCATTTTGACTGGTACCCCAACTTGGGAAGCTTCACTAATCTTTTTAATTAAATCAACATCCGTGATCGAATTCATCTTTAGTAATATCTGTGCTGGTTCATTATTTTCTGCTTTTGTGATTTCTTTATCCATCATTTCCAAAACATGAGACTTTAAACTAACTGGCGAAACCAACAATCGATTATACGTTCCTTTTGTATTGCCTAAAGCCATATTGTTAAAGAAATGCATGGCATCTTCACCAATGTCGGAACGCGCCGTAATAAACGAATAGTCAGTATATTGATGACTGGTTTTTTCATTATAGTTACCCGTACCAATCTGAGTAATATGCTGAATGCCATGCTTCGACTTTCGAGAAATCATACATACTTTCGAATGCACCTTATATTCATCAAAACCATATTGAACACGAGCACCAGCATTTTCGAGGATTTCAGCCGCTTCAATATTTCGTTTTTCATCAAATCGCGCACGCAATTCCATTAAAACGCTCACTTCTTTGCCATTTTCCAAAGCTTCCGTCAAATAATGAATAATACGGCTATTCTTCGCTAAACGATAAATCGTCATCTTTATAGAAATGACATCCGGATCATTGGCGGCTTCTTTTAATAAATCAAGGAAAATATCAATGTTTTGATAGGGATACAATAATAAAACATCGTGATTTAATACTTGTGGGATGATCTTGCGATCACGATCGACATAAATGCTTTCCTGCGCTTTAAATGGCGGATAAGATAAATATCCCAAATGAACCTTTTCGGCATGCTCGGTCAACGCAAATAAGTAATCCATCTCTAAAGTAGATTTAGAAAGAAAAGCTTGCGCTTTTTCCAAATGTAGTTTTTTACACAAGAATGCAATGGATTCTTCATCTGCATCTTTATATAGTTCCAAACGAATTGGCGATAAACGATCTCTTTTCTTTAAGATCTTTTTCATATAATGACGATAATCTTCATCTACATCAATTTCTTTTATGTTTAGATTGATATCGGCATTACGCGTAACACGTATGATCGTTTTATATAAGATTTCATTCTTTGGGAAAATAGATTTGACCATGTAGTAGATCAATTGTTCCAATAAAGCATAATTTCCTGAACCATCTTCAAAATAAATGATTCGATCGATCACTGTAGGCACAGGAACGATTCCATAAACCGTTTGATCATTTTCTTTCATTCGCACAAAAATATATTGTTGCTTATTTAATAAATGTGGAAATGGATGTTGTAGATCAATAATTTGTGGAGACAATACTGGTAAAACATGTTCTTCAAAATACTCATCCAGATATTTGGATTGTTTTTTTGTGAGATTTTTTTTGTGCACACGAAATAGATGGATATCTCGCATCGTATGCTCGATCTCTTTCGCTATCGCATCTTTTTTCTTATACAACGTATGTGTCCTTTGATAAATGGCATGCAATTGTTCCTTTGGCGTCCAACCACTTCGCCGATCGTGATGTTCACTGTCTACTAAAGACATATCGTATAAACTACCACAACGAACCATATAGAACTCATCTAAGTTACTTCCAAAAATAGCTAAGAATTTCAATCGTTCCAATAATGGAACATCTGGATCAGCTGCCTCCTCTAAAACACGTTCATTGAATTTCAACCATGATAATTCACGATCTTGTGTAAATGGATACTCACGCATGCTTCAACACCTTATCTATCATATAACCCTCCCGTACACCATTCGTGGAGACTTGAATATTTTTAGCACGACTGTACTGGGCCACACTTTGAATCAGCAATAACCCCGGGAACATGGTATGCACCCGGTCCGCCTTTACTTTCAAGAATAAGCGAATGGTCTCTTTTTCATCTTTTGATAATAATTTGATCAGTTGTGATAAATCTTCAGGTTTGATCACAAAACGATTCGCATCAACCATTTTTAAATGAACCATCAATTCACGAATCGCACGCATGCTACCACCTGTCACCACTAAATTCTCGACTCGAAACATACCCTTACTAGGCTCGGCGCTTTTTAGTTCCTGTTTCACCCGATCTTGGATGGCTGTGATTTCATTCTTTGTCGGAATGATATGATCGACATATTCATTAAAAAGATTTAACGAACCAACTGGAAGAGAACATACAAAACCAATTCGTTTTTGGTCATATAATACAATTTCACTACTTCCTCCACCGGTATCCATATACATACCATCTGCGTAATGAATCCCTAATAAAGCACCATCAAACGAAATCAAACCTTCTTGGGCGCCGGATAAGATCTCAATTTGTATATGACAATGCGTAGCTACTTGATCGAGTACTTCCTCTGTATTTTTGATATTTCTTAGAGAAGCTGTCGCAAAGGCTTCAATCACATCGATATTCAATAGTTGTGCTGTTCGTCTAAAATCCAACAAACATTCAATCAATGCATCGATTCCTTCTTGTAACATTACTTTCTTTTTTACATACGAAGCCAAACCAACTGCTGACTTTTTCGATACCAATAAAGAAAAATTTTCATTCTTCACCTGGTAAAGATTCATTCGCACGGTATTGGACCCAATATCGATAATCACATATGTTCTCATAGTATATATTATAAACCTCCCCATTTTCCTCTGTCGTAAAGTTTGCGTAAAAAGCGACCCCCTATAAGAGATCGCTTACTCTTGATTCTATTATACTACTCGATGACCAAATGTTTGATACCGGATTTTCGCGCAATGTCATAAAAATGCTCCATTTGACGCGAAGAATATAATTTTGGATTATCTTCAAAACAATATTCCATATCCAAATACGCATACTTAGACTGTGCCATGGGATTATAATTTAAGATCTCATAATGGACTTCAGGATCACACGATACCAGAAATTCACTGATTTTTTGAATATTTTCATCCGTTGCTGTCATTTGCGGAATCAGTGGTGTTCGTACGATCACATGGGCATGATGCGTCAACACATAGCGAATGTTTTCAAGAATCATTCGATTGGAAACACCCGTATAGCTTTGATGCTGCTCATCATCCCAACATTTACAATCACAATAAACTTGATCGATATAAGGTAAAGCTTGTTGAATATGATCTAATGATGTAAATAAAGTGGTTTCGATGGCTGTGTGAATACCTTCTTTTTTGGCCGCCTGCAATAAAGCTAACAGAAAATCGAATTGATAGAATGGTTCTCCACCACTGATGGTCAATCCACCACCATATTTGAAAAAAGCCTTATCTTTGCGAACTTCTTTCATGGCTTGTTCCACGGTATAGGCTTTGGCATCAAACCGCATTGCCGTGGTCGGACAGGCATCGACAATGGCTTGCCAATCTTCGGGCTGGTTCCGATCCACACAAATTCGATTTCCAAAGTAGGTTACGCCTTGATGTTTAGATGCATGCACACAACTTAAACAATGAATACAATGATTGGACATATATAGAATTTGTGGTTTTGGTGATAATCCTTCAGGATTTTGACACCAAGCACAATGTAACGGACAACCTTTTAAAAAAACCGTTGTTCGAATGCCTTGTCCATCATGTGTCGCAAATCGTTTAAAATCAAAAATATAGCCTTTAGATGTTGTCATAGGTTGTTCTTGCAATGATTTCATTTTGCAGATCTCCAGCTAGTTCGGTAAAGTAGGCCGTATATCCAGCCACTCGAACCGTCAAAGAACGATATTGTTCTGGATGCTTTTGCGCATCCAATAAATTTTGTCGACTCACGACATTAAATTGAATATGTGGAATTTCTAGATCTACAAAAGTTCGCAAAAAGTGACAAAATTTGGTGATACCGGTTTCGGTCTTAAAGAAATCAGGTAAAAATTTCATATTTAATAAACCACCATTGGTCGTACAAGCATTATCCATTTTTGATACGGATTTTAAGACCGCGGTTGGTCCTTGTAGATCTCTTCCATATACAGGTGATAATCCACCATCTGCTAATGGATCTTGCGCTAAACGACCATCCGCACTAGCCCCCACATTCTTGCCCATAGGCACATGGGCACTGACCGTATACATACCTGTATGATAAGGACCATGACGATAATTTCTATGTTTGCCCAATTCTTTACGGAAAAAGCGAGCCCATTTTGCGCCCAATTCATCCACCCATTCTACATCATTGCCATACTTTGGTACCCGATGCAATAATGTTTGACGCATGATTTCATCTCCATCAAAATTAGTTCGTAATGCATGTTCCAAATCTTGTGGCGCAATGCGTTTTTCATCATAAACCATCTGTTTGATAGCGGCCAAAGAATCTGCTAAGTTGGCGACTTGGATCATCTGGATACCCGATAAATTATAGTGGGCCCCACCAGCTGTCACATCCATTCCCTTTTCCATACAATCATCGATCACTGCGGATAAGAAAGGGGTTGGTAAGACATCGATATGTGCTTTTTCAACAGCTTCACAACAAACCAACATCTTATCCATAAAATACAAGATCATCTTTTTATAGGCAGCTTCTAGGTCTTCAAATGTTTTATACGTTGACAACGAACCAAAATCCGGGCCTAACTGTTTTCCTGTTAATAAACAGACACCATGATTTAATGTCAATTCCAATACTTTATTCAAATTAAACATGGCTGCATCGCTCCAACCTAAATTATTTCCTTGGGTCGTCAGTTCTACACAACCAACAATGGCATAGTTCATCGCATCTTTATGAGAAATACCTAACTGTTCCAGCGAGTGTATGATGGCCTTGTCATTAAAGAACTGTGGCATGCCACTACCCTTTGATACACAGCGAACGGCATGTCTTAATAAAGCATCGTTGGTATGTTCATGCAAACGAACAGATAAATTCGGCTGTGGCAAACCAATATCTTCTTGAGCATCCAAAAATAAATGGGATAATTCATTGCAATGATCATTGCCCTGTGTATCTTGTCCACCGATAGCCACATTAAAACCGATCGGGAATCCCGCAAAATATTTTGCACTATTTTTATTGCGCAAATAGACAATTTCATTAAATTTTAACCATAAGCATTCAATTAATTCCAATGCATCTTCTTTTGTCAAAGTCAGATCATCGATATCTTTCTGATAGTATGGATACAAGATCTGATCCAAACGTCCTGGCGAAAAACTCGAAGCATTCGATTCCATATGCAAGATGACCATTAAAAACCAAAGCGACTGCAATGCTTCATGGAAGGTGTTGGCTGGTTTTGTCTGTAAATGATGACAAATGCGAGCTACTTGCATCAGATCCTGTGCATGATCTGGGCTTGTTTTCGCTGTTTCTTTCAATAAATCCTCATATCGTTTCATGAAGATTTGTACACCTTGCATCACTAAGCGGACACATTCATAAAACTCTTTTTGTTCGGGTGTGCAATTTTCAAGCTTACGATTGGCTTGATCGATATATCCTTGTGGTCCTGTTTCTAACCATTCTTTCACATTGGGGCAAATATGACCTTGTGCATGATCCGTTTGATTGATTTTCACTACCGTTGAAATGGCTGAAATTTCATCTCCTGCTCGATCATGGACGATATCTTCTAAACTTTTTCCTTTCCAATACGGGACAATTTGTTCACGGAACGTCCGGATATCTTCTTGTCGAACCAAAAATTTATCTTGTGGACGTGTGGGGATGGTCTCAAATTCACGATCCACCCATGAAATACCACTTTCAGGAAACACAACACCATAACGAACGCCTTTCGTTCGATTGCCCACGATCAATTCATCGGGTTCTATCCCAATTTCAATTTGGGTCAATGCATTATATAAAGCCTTTGCTCGTTTGACTTGTTTTGAATCTTGTTCATTTTCTTGATAGGTCTTGGTTATGATCAAAGCTTGTTCAATACTTACATAACGTGGTTGCGATAACATCTTCGTTTTTAAATTTTGAATACGTTGTATTTGTTCTGCTCTCATATTTCTACCTCTTCGTGCTTATTATATAATACATTGGCTATTTTTCAATAATTTATTATTGTTATTTATTTATTTTTATTTTTTATTATTGTTTCTTCCATGTGTATTGGTACACTATACGCAGAATTTGGCCCTAAAATTTTATATGCATAAGATTTGATCTTTTTAGAAGCATTCGATGGGGCATACGAATAGCGGAACGCTTTCATCATATCCATATCGTTTCCACCATCTCCATACACGGCCACATCATCATCAACCAGCCCTAAATACTGTGTCAATTGATGGATGGCCATGCCTTTATTGACTCCTTTGGCTGTGATTTCAAAAAAATCAGGTCGAAAGGGGGCATTTTCAATTTGATGGCCATGCCGTGAAAGAAAATCATATACCTCTGCTTTTCGTTGGGGATCATCCACTTCTCCATTGATCTTATAGATGGGTTGAGAAGCAATAGCTTCTGGCGTTTGATCATATCGATAATCCGATAACCAATTTTCCATAGTTTCTACATTCATAGATCCACCAAAAAAGTTTCGTTCATGATAACGCGCAAAAATAGCGGAATAAGATGCCAACGTGTATTTGACTAATTTGCCATTATAATCAAAGGAAAGATCTGGAAATGTTTTTGCGAATTCAAATACAAAGGAAGATTCAATGGGTCGTTCAAAAATGATATGTCGATTCCAATTAAAAACCATGGCTCCATTCATACATATGGTATAGATATGTCGATCACCAAAATCTAAGCTTTTCTTATGGAGCGGATGCATGTCTCTACCTGTCGCTATCGCAAAATCACGTTGATTTTCTAAGACAAAATCAATACTATGCAGGATCCTGTGATCGAGTTGATGATTTTCATTTAATAAGGTTCCATCTAAATCACTCACAAACAGTTGAATCATTTCGTTTTCCTTTCCAAATAAACAACGGTTTCTACCAATGGTGTTTGTGAAAACATATCCAATGGCTGCACGTTTTGAATGGTATATTGTTTGGTCAAGATAGCCAGATCTTTTGCCAGCGTACTTGGATTACACGAAACATAGAGGATGGTGGGAATATATTTCTGTAAGATCGTTGATGTCATGTCTTCTAATCCTTTACGTGGTGGATCAACGATCAAACAATCGATAGGCTCATTGGTTGTCATCAATTTTTCATTGGCATCCCCACAAATAAACGATACATGGGTACAATGATTCCATTGTGCATTGATCTTTGCATTTTCAATCGCATCTTGATTGTATTCAATTCCATATATAGTCTTTGCTTTATTTGCTACAAACAAACTCATGGCACCAATTCCACAAAAGGCTTCCATGAGGGTATGGCAGTTGGGGGTCCATTCTTGTACGAGCTGATACAAACGTAAAGCTTGTTTGGTATTTAATTGGAAGAAGGATCGTGGCAATAATTGACAATGAATAGGGCCTAGTGTGATTTCCATTCTCTCTTTTCCAGATAGATGGATCATGGTATCACCAAAAATATCGATACGATCATCCGTCTTGATCGATTGCCAAATAGATACGACCGAATCGATCATTGATAATGCCGCAATACACGTTTCAGGTAATGTTACATTTTTGGTCACAAGGATCATTTGCACCTTTTGATCAAACGATTTGAGAACCAAACTCAACAAATTTTCCAAATGAAATTGATCAAAGATTTCCAAAGCCTTTTTTCGGACCAACTCAATTTCTTTTTCATGAACAACACATCGATCGATCGCAACAAAATCATGCGTATGGGCGGCATACATACCAGATTGCCAATGACCATGGACCTTTTGGAGCGGTAACTTACACATATTACGATAGCCCAGTGGATCAGGGTTTTTTATGATGGGTAAGATGGGACCTTGATAGTTCGCATATTTACGCAATGCTTCTTTGACCATCTGACTTTTCATTTTACATTGTTCCTTATATTGGGCATGCATCAAGGCACAGCCACCACAAGTTTGCCATTTCGCACATAAAGGATAACGACGACGCGAAGATGGAACGATCAACCGATCCATTTCACCCATACAATATTTTCTTGTTTCTTTCACAATATGATATTCAATTTCTTCTTGGGGCAATGCATACGGAATGAAGACTGGTTTTCGATGATAATAAGCAATACCTTCCCCATTAATTCCCCATTTTTTTATCGTTGTTTTCATACTCTTCTCCAAATATCAATCACAAATTCAAAGGTGATTTCTTTTCCTGCACAAGCTTTCACACGTTCCAAACCTTCTTTGGGACTTTTATATCGATAGGGTGTCATTTCTAATAGATGCCATACATCATCCACCCATTGTTTTGATGTGATGATTTTTTGTTCTTCATGCAAAAAGCCTTGGCGTTCTGATTCTGGCATTGGATTTTCATTCACGTGTTCATAGAGCATTTTCTTCAATTCCCAACAATGATGAGGTCCAGGTCCGACCGTGATCCAGATTCCTTGAGGCTTTAAAATTCGTTGTATTTCTGCACTGGCATAAGGAACAAAAATGGAAAGAACACCATCGCAACAATTGGATTCAAAAGGCATAGAAAAGATACTTGCCACAATATAGTGACCCAATTTATCTTTTTTAGCTGCATATTGAATGGCATCTTTGCTCAAATCAATTCCCCATACTTGACTCACCGATGAAAAAGCTGAAGTATAATATCCTTGTCCACAACCTGTATCTACGATGGTTTCAAGATGATAGGACTGAATGATCTTTACGAGTTGATCCTTTAAGAACGCATAGTGACCCTGTTCCAAAAACGCGGTACGTGCCTTGACCATTTCTTTATTATCACCTTGATGTTTTTTTTGTTTCAAAGAAAGATTCACATATCCTTGTTTGGCAATATCAAAACTATGATGATGGCTACATTCCCATGTGTGTTCTTTTCTTTCTAAGGGCATATAACAAATTGGACAAACTAACATAGATTCTCCTTTTAAAAAAAGGTGGAACATCCACCTAAAATAAATCTTCCTGTGCTGCCTGTGGCCGAACCACAATATCCTCACATTGATCGATACAGTCTTGAACCATCGATGTCCAATCCCAACGTGCCTCATATTTCTCACAACGATCGATTCGTGGTTTTGTGGCAGGGGCTTTGGGATCAAAAATGGTACAACAATCTTCATAAGGAAGAATCGACGTTTCATAGGTACCAATCTTTCGTGCTAAATCAATAATTTCTACTTTATCCATACAAACAACCGGCCGAATCACTGGCATGTTCGTAACGGCATTGATCGTTTGCATACTTTCTAAAGTTTGTGAAGCCACTTGTCCGACGGATTCTCCCGTTCCAATCGCCTGGGCATGTCTTTTTTTAGCCATACCATCCGCAATCCGCATCATCATACGTCGCATCAAGGTAATAGCATAACTTTCATCGGCATGTTGATAGATTGCAAGTTGGAGTTGGGTAAAAGGAATCACATGAACCAAAATTTCACCTTGGTATCCACTCAACATTTGTGCTAAAGAAAGAACCTTATCTTGGGCATTTTGGGAAGTATATGGGGGAGCTGCAAAATGAATGGCTTCAATATGTACACCCCGTTTCATCATCAAATAACTGGCAACCGGTGAGTCGATGCCACCACTTAAAAGCACCATGGCTTTCCCGCCTACGCCTACAGGATATCCACCTGCTCCGGCACGTCGATCCGTCATGATATAGGTAGAGTCTTGATGGACTTCAATCACAATTTTCACATCGGGATGGTGGACATCCACTTTCCACTCACTATTTCGTAAAATTTCACCAGCTACTTTACGATTGATCGTATCAGAAATGTAAGGAAAGTTTTTATCCGAACGTCGTGCAGCTACTTTAAATGTCTTTGGCGTAGAGAGATCAACACTATTTTTGGCTGCTTGAATGATCGCATCCATATCGGATGGCACTTGGATGGCCAATGAAAAAGAAGAAATACCAAATACCGTTGCAAGTACATCACTCACTTTTTCCGGATCTTCATCATGTAAATAGATATACATACGATCATGTTGTTTTTCATATTCCAATGTCGAAAAATTGGCAAGGGCCTTTTTTACGTTGTGATATAACTGTTTGATAAATGAATTTCGATTCTTTCCTTTTAGTGACAATTCACCATATCGAATCAAAATATGATCATAACGATAGTCCATAGTCTCTAATGATCTCCTTACAAATTTCAATAAATTGTTTTGCTTCATCCATTGTATTTAAACCCGAAAAAGATAAACGAATCATATGCGTTGCTTCCTTTTTGGATTTTCCCATCGCCAATAAAGTATGTGATTCATTGGCACCATGACTAGAACAGGTGCTCTTGGCCGAGACACAAATGTCATGGGCATCCAATGCATTCAATAATACTTCACTGGTCAATTGATCAAAACCAATATTTAAGATATAAGGCAACGCATCTTCAGGCGAATGAATATGTGCGCCTGGTATCTTTTCCAGTTCTTCTCTTAAATATGTATTGATCTTTTGAATCTTATCATAACTTTCTTTTTGTGCTGATAAAGCCAAACGAATTGTCTTTGCGAGCACAATATTAGTAGGTGCATTTTGCGTTCCACCGCGCAAACCATGTTCTTGTTGACCACCTTGAATGATTGGTTTGATTTGAACTTTTTCTTTTTTCATCAATAAGCCAGAACCTTTTAAACCATGGATCTTATGAGCTGAAATCGTAGCCATATCCAATATTTCAAAAGGAACATCAATTTTTGAAAAACTTTGAACACAATCCACATGATAAGCACATGTTGGATTTTGATGCACGACTTTTTCAATCGCACGAATAGGATTGATAGCTCCCATTTCATTGTTGACATGCATAGTGGATACCAAGATCGTATCTTTACGCATATAGGATCGAACACATTCCGGCGTAATGATTCCTTTTTCATTAATAGGCATCTTTTCCACATCAAACCCCAATGTAGCTAATACATCCGCTGCATGATCCACCGATGGATGTTCTACATTACTAATAAGGATATGTTTGCCTCGTGTCGTATTCGCTAAAGCATACCCGATGATTGCCATTGTATTGGCTTCACTTGCACTGGCCGTGAATAGAATTTCACTGCCTGTTACCCCTAACATATGGGCAATTTTTTGGCGTGCCGTTTCCATCAACCCATTGGCTTTTCGTCCTACTTGATGAAGACTATCCGGATTTCCATAGGTAGTAGCTAGGAGTTGCTTATAAACGGCAAGGACCTCCGGTGCAAGGGAGGTCGTTGAAGAATTATCAAAATAAATCATAGGCTACACCTGATTCATGACAGCGGGATCTTTTTTCGCAATCAATTTTTCATAGGTTCCAGGATGTAGATTTTCAATGGCTTGGATTGCAATCTTCAAAGCGCGGGTATATTCACCATTTTGGAAACACAATTCAGCACGCGTCAAATCGGTATTCATAGAAGGATGGGCAGAGCGGAATCGATTTCCAAAAACGATCGCATTTTCAACCATCACCGCCACACCAATCAAATTGTTAGCATTGTTGTAAAGCTTATAAACAAAGTCAATCGCATCTTGTAGATCGGCATTCAAAGTTGGAACATCCAGTGGCGAATGAGATAATACAATTTGCACACGACTGATCAAATCTTCGGCTTGTTGAATGTCTTTTTCGAATTGCGAAGAAATACTTGGCAAATGACGTGTAGCGGCATTCAAACGCACTTCATTCAAGATCAATTGCAATTTGACCAATTGTTTTTGTGCTCGTGATTCATCGCTACTTGCACTGATCAATTTTGATTTCATTTCGTCAATTTGTGTTTTAAATTCATTGATATCCGAAACAAATTCACGATAATAGCGCACTACTTCTACCAATGGAGTTTGATCCGCTTTGATTTCTTTTTGAAGTAAAGTAGCTGCTTCTTGCACATTGCCCATTTGTTCATCGGCCAAAGCAAAACGATGGGTCCAATCTTCCAATCCAAAACGATCACGAATATTACCATACATCTTTTTGATATCATTCAATTCAACTTGAATTTCAGATACCGTGATCAAATTTTGTTCCAAGCCACCATGAATCTCATCATAGGCCGCTTTTTCTTGAGAGATCGCATCTTGTAGTTTCAAGACACCATCACCAATCTGACTGATCAACATTTGTGCTTCTTTCAGATTTCCTACATCAATTCGATGTTCTGCTTCTTTTAATTGACTGGCTGCTTCATTCAAATTCTTATTGATTTCCAAATATCTCAAATTCACATCGGATTGAGATAAGTCTTGTGCATTCTGATTGATTTCCATCATGGCAGCTGGAATGATAGATTTGGTTCGTTCATACAGATCCGGGCATAAGGCAATTTCACTCGAAAGTGTATCAATCGAAGTGGCAATCTTGTTTCCTTCATCTTTGGCTTTGTTGAATTCGCATGCGTACATCCATTCTTCAAAATTCGAGAAATCATTTTCAATTTCTTGGAACCGAGAATCAAAATAGGTCGTTGCCTTGTAAAAAGAATTACGATTTGTCGTATAGACTTGACGCACATTTTGATAACGTTCCTTCAATGCATTCGCAAAATCACGAACTTCTGTTTCTTTTTGTAAAATATTATCCAAAGCTTTCGTCACGATACGAATGCGTTCACGCGCATCTTTTAAAGATGTTTCCAATTCATCCATGCGACGCATGGCTCTTTTTGTATGATGTCCTTCTAAAGCATCATGTGCTTTCTCACAAAGGGTATCACATTCATCCATGCCTTCCATGCATACATTATATTTCGGAGTTAATTCATTGACACGTTCCATGATATCGGCATTCACTTTTGCGAATGCTTTTGCTTTGTTGAATTTATAATCCAATGAATTATTTCTAACAGCATTTACATCTTTTTCTAATTCTTCAAATCTTGCACTTGCTTTGCGACGACGCACATGATTGGAAAAAATAACTAATAAGATGATCACCAAAACGATGATACATATATATATCAACGTAGCCAACGTGATACGTGATTGAATAAATGATAAAAAGTCGGTTACAGATTGCATCCAAATTCCTCCTTAAAAAACTACTGTCATTATAGCAAAACTTACTATGTGTTTCCATGAATAATCTAAATTTTCTTGATTTTGAACAAGCACTTTGATATGATATTTGAGCATAAATTGATAGCAGCATACAAAGCTACAAGATACGCGTTATAAGCGCAAGCGATGCGAGTAACTAACAGCTGAATAGTAGAAAGCATCTTTTATAACACGCCTAGTAGTGATTTGTACTGTTATTGTTTTGTGAAAAAACAATAGGAGGAAACTTATGTCTAGAAACACAGGAAGTACTTGGAAAAAGTCTCGTCGTTTGGGTTTCTCGATCTTGGAAACAGGTGAAGAACTAACTCGTCGTAATTATATTCCAGGTCAACACGGCCAAGGACGTCGTGGCAAATTAACAAACTATGGTATTCAGTTACAGGAAAAACAACGTATTCGTCATACGTATCAATTAAGTGAAAAGCAATTCGCTAATACGTACGCAAAGGCAAGTAAAAAACCAGGTGCATCTGGTGAAAATTTATTGATCATGTTGGAAAGCCGTTTGGATAACATCGTTTATCGTATGGGATTTGCTCGTACACGTCGTGCAGCACGTCAACTTGTCAACCATGGACATATCTTGGTTGATGGAAAGAAAGTCGATATTCCTAGTTTCCAAGTAAAACCTGGACAAGAAATCGAAGTTCGTGAACGTTCGAAAAACTTATCTGCAATCAACGAAGCTTTAGAAGCTGCAACATCTACTGTTGATTTTGTCAATGTAGATACCGATAAGAAAAAAGGTACGTATGTACGTTATCCAGAACGTAGTGAATTATTCACATCACAACCAATTAATGAATTGTTAGTCGTTGAGTTCTACAATCGTTAGTAAAAAGAGGCCTTGCCTCTTTTTATTTTAGAAAGATGAAAATGTATATGGATGCAATTAAAAACAGTTTACAAGCCTATGGCCAAGATTCATCAGAAAACAATCTCGTTTCGATGTTAGAAACATTGATTTCCAGTTCGGTTTGGATTCCTGTATTCGAAGATAACCAACCCGATATCTTAGCCGATATGGACGGTCATAAATTCTATCCCGTTTTTTCAAGCCAAGAAGAAGCTTTGGATGAATATGTGCAAGTCAAATGGCAACAACTTCCTTTTGTGGAATGTCTGCATTATGTAGCCGAAAATAAAAAGGTTCACGCCATCGTGGTGAACCCATTTACAGAAAATGTACGATTGCCAAAAGATATTGTCGAAGGACTGAATGAACAATTTGGTCGCCATTAGAACGAAGTCATTCGTTCTTTTTTTATTGGAACTGGTCCAATGGTCGATCCTTAAAACCTTCGGAAGTCAATACGACCATGGAATCATATCCCACCTTTCGTATCAGATCCAAAGATTCTTTGAAATGACAATCCAAGTTTATCCGGTCATGACAATCACTATTCAAACAAATACGAATCTTTTTTTCGTGCATATAAGCCAATAAATTCTTATATGGATAAGGTGCTGTTCGATATCCTCGAGCGATGGCACCTGTATTTACTTCAAAAATTTTATGCGAAAGAGCATCGATCGTATCGCAAGCTAGAGCGACATATCGAGGATCTTCAAAATCAAAATACTTATTTCCTTCATTGTATTTTGTCAATAGATCCAAATGTCCAATGATATCCACTTCTTTCCAGTCTTTCATAACAGCAACATTCTTATAGTAGGCTTGTGCATAGGACAAAAAATCATCATGAAACCATTCATGCAGTATTTTACACATTGTCTGTTCACTTTCATCAACACTTTTAAACTGGCCTTCCTGTTCAACAAAATGTGCACTGCCAATGATGTAATCAAAATCAGCCGGATTGGCTACTCTTCCCAATATATCTTGTTCGATGCCTAGATATATTTGGATTTGATCGGCATATTTTTTTTGAAGTGCACGAATTTCATGAATATATGCAACCTGGCCTTGTTGCGACATCGATGCATCATCATAGATACAATATCCATGACCGGAAAATCCTAATATATCAAACCCTTTTTCAATCGCTGTTTGGATCATTTGTTCCGGTTGGTCTTTGCCATCACAATATGTACTATGTGTATGTAAATTCTGTCTCATGTCTCTATCCTCCAATAGGAGTATATCGTAAAAAAAGCAGGTAGTTCAACTACCTACCTACTTTCGTTTGGTTCTAACTTTTTGGATAAAAAGTCGATTTTTTCCGCTACAAAAACATAATTATAGTATGTTTTCTCTTCTTTATCATAACGACGCGAAGCCATTCGACCTTTAATGGCCAGACAGTCCCCAATGTGTGAATGCGCACATAAGGTTTCTGCCAATCCCCTCCAAACTTCCACTTGGATCAAATCTTGTTCGTATATGCCCTCGGAATTGGCGAATGGACGATCCACTTTCATCAAAACACTACATGTCTTGACACCCGTGGTTGTCTCTTTCAATGAAGGTAATTCTTCAATACATCCAACAATACAAAAAAGATTCATTCTATTTACCTCCTAGCGTATCCGGTAATGGTAATGTACCATTTCTTATCACCTGCCTTCGCTCTTATAGTAAATAGATATTGATATTTAAGCAAACGAAGTTAAATTACGTAAAATAAAAAATATACAGTATTTTACATATCATAAAATACTGTATATTTATTGATTTACATATTTTTTGGTTGAATCGTCGTAACCGTTGGATGATCAAGATCCAAAGTCTTGAGATAGGTATTGATTTGTTCCACGCTTAATTTGGAGATCATTTCATATTGTTGCCAATGATCATAGCCAGAAATATGAGCTTCCAGCAAATCCACTGCAAGATCTTCAAAAGAATCAAATCCGCGAATCATTTGTGCAAGAGCTCGCGCTTTTATGGCTTGAAAGATTGTTGGATCGATGCCTTGAACCAACTGTTTGCTCATTTTTTCTACCAGTTTTATATAAGCTTGGGGATAATGAGTCTGTGCATAAAAAAGTACAGCACTGTGATCAATATGGATATCACATTCTGCCCCATTGATGTTGGTCATGATTTCTTCATCCAACCAAGATTGATAACAAGGATTCAAAGAGGTCATCGCTGCATCTAACGCCATTTGAATACATTGATCCTTTTGAATAGCCAAATGAATATCGGTTTCTGGCTTTTGTTTATAGCCAATGCATACAAAAGGTGTGGAAATATCCATCGTACATGAGAAATCAGAACGAGCACAAGTCGTTGGTTCATCATGGATCACGCGCTTGACTTTGCCATTTAAAGAAGAGGGATGACGGATTTGATTTTCTTTAATGATATCCATGATCTTGTCAATATCCTGGCCTGTAATACCAACCAATGTTAATTTGGAAGGATCATAATTATAATGATAGAAGGTCTTTAAATCTTCGACACGCATATGGGCAATATCTTCTGGCGTTCCTAATACATCATATCGAAGGGGATGCTCGACATATAGACTTTTCCAGGTTTCTTTAAATAATCGCTGTTCTGGTTGTTGCTGATACATATCATATTCGCTAAGAATGATTCCTTTTTCTTTGTTGACAGATTGTGTATCAATATCCAGTTCTTCCACAAAATCAAAAAGTAGATGCAATGGTGCTTCGATATCTGCCGTTGTTTGAAAATAATACGCCGTTTTATTATACGTCGTAAACGCATTGGTACTGGCTTGCATTTGAGCAAATTGATCCGTAATATCCTGGCCATGTAATCGAAACATTTGATGTTCAAGAAAATGGGCACATCCCGAACGATGATGGAGATGCAAATCATGATAACTTTGTTCAATATCAAATCCACCTGCATCCACAGCAAGCATAAACAAGGAACGATAATATCCCGGCTTTTTGACCAAAATAACATGCAATCCATTGTCTAATGTTTCCTCTTTGACAATCATATTAAACTTCTTCATGCTCTTCCTCCTTTACGATGGATCGCGCAACCAAATGTAGATAGGAACTTGCCTGGATCACTTCTTCTTTGGTGACATGATCAATGGCTGAGATACGATCTTTTAATTGCGTATTTCGATGCATCAAATCATCCAGATAGGCTTGTTCAATTAAACTAAACGAACTATCTTGACCACTGATCAAACCATCGATCAGATCTTTTTTTGCACTCGAAAGCAATGACACATCAAATTGACCGGTTTGCAGTTTCTTAATTTGTTCTTGGATCAAAGATATTACTTGATCAAAATATTGATTTCGAAAACTCGTGGAAATGATCAATGCGCCATCAAAACGAACAATTGAACTATAGATGGAATAACAATAACTATGTTTTTCACGAACGTTGGTAAACAATAAACTATTGGGTGATTGACCCAAAAGGGAGTTCATGACCAACAAAGGATAATACAATGGATCATCCACGCCGATATGATTCGCATACACATGTGTTAGACTTGTTTGCGAAATATCACGAGTTTGGCTTTGTATTTGTAAGGAAGAATTGTCCAACAATTCAAAATGCGATTGGAGCGTTTGATGCGAATCCAATGAATCTAAATAGTTATAGAGTGCTTGACTTGGTTGACCAACGATATATACATGCTTTTCTGCTTTTAGATAGGCTTCATAGGCTTGCTGAATATCCAAAAGCGTAATGCCATCAATTGCATCGATGTTTCCTTGTACCGGTATGGAAATGGAATGAGGGGCTAAGCTCGTAAAAGCATTCAGCAAAGCAATCGTGTTGGGATCATCCATTTGCGTATGCAAACGATTTTTTAATTGCATTTTTGCTTGAGAAAGCGAAGCCGACGTAAAGTGTGGATGGCAAATGATTTGATTGAATAAATCAAGTGCTTGTTTTTCATAGCTTTGATCGGGTATCCATTGTGATTCAATCGCATTCATTCGTATATCCATGACCAATTGTTTCCCATAAGCAGAAAGTCCAACCCCAATACGAATACCATAGGTATCTGCTAAAGCACGGGCAAATAAAGAAGGATCTGGATATTTTTCCGTTTGTTTTTTCATCATGATGCATAAAAGATTCATGGTCGTGATCGTATGAATATCCAAGGCAAAAATCGAACGAATGGATACACTCACATGATTAAATTTTTCGGTCTTAATAAATTTCATTTTCGTTTTCCTCTGATAAAAAAAAGAGGACCGAAGTCCTCTTTATATAGACTAGTTAATATGAACGTAAGCGATAAATGGTTGCGAACAATTTACGGAAGTAAGAACCGTTGTCGATCCATTCCAACCACCATGTACAGCTTGTCCATTACCAACATAAACAGCAACGTGACCTTGGTAAACAATGATATCACCTGGCACTGGATTACTTGTGACAGTACCTAATGATAAATAATCTTCAGGCCATCCATGGAAACTAATACCTGCTGCTGCTAAAGAGTTTGTAACTAACATCGTACAATCTTGACCAACACCGATTTGTGATAAAGCGGCGGCAGCAATAGCTGCTGATTTTGAAGAAGTTGTTGTGCCTGTACTTGTTGATGTATTTGTTGAACCCGTATTTGCAGCGGTATTGTTACTTGTACCCGTATTTGTATTTGTACTACCTGTATTGGTTGCCGTATTCGTAGTGGTATTGTCTACGACCGTTGTTGTATTGGAAACAGTTGAAGTATTGGCATTGGATACCGTATTGTTTGTGTTCGCAGCTTGTTGTTGAGCAGCAGCCTGTTGTTGAGCAGCAGCTTCTTGCGCAGCTTGTTGTTGCGCAGCGGCCTCTTGTGCAGCAGCTTGTTCTTGTGCAGCTTGCTGTGCAGCGGCTTCTTCTGCAGCTTTTTGAGCAGCAGCTTCTTCGGCAGCCTTTTGTGCAGCTTCGGCAGCAGCACGCTCATCAATTGCTGTTTGCGTATCTACGATTACACCATTTTCATCTGTGTAATACTCATCGGCAACTTTTTCACCATTGACAACTTTATTTCCATCATCACCAAAGAAATAAGCATTACCATCAATTTGTTGGTAACCTGTAACCTTTGTTCCATCTTGGAAATAGGCATTACCATCATTTGACCAACCTGTTTTCAATGTACCATCTTCATTGAAAGCATACGTTGTTCCATCAATATCCATTTCTGTGTTTGTAACACGTTTACCATTTTCATCAAAATAGTATTTTTGTCCATCGATTTCAACCCAACCTGTTTTTACTTCACCATCGGCATCTAAGTAATATGTTGAATCTCCATCATTCACTAAAGTATTGGTTTTCTTGAAACCTTTGTCATCATAATATGATTTTTTGTCTTTAGACCAACCTTGACGTAAAGTACCTGTCTTTTCAAAATTGTACGTTTCGCCAGAGACTACGGTCTTTCCTGTAGCGGCTGTACCATTCGACTTAAAGTAATATGTTTTGTTAGCAACGGTTTGCCATCCAAATTGCATATCGCCTTTTTCATCGAAATAGTAAAGGTCGTTGTTAACTTGGGTCAATCCAGTGGCCTCTTTACGATCAGAAGCTTGAATATAGTAACGATTTTTACCTTCGCCATGCCATCCTGGTTTTAGTTCAAATGCTTTGATGGTTTGAGCAACTGAACCCATGCTGGCAGCACATAACGCTACAGCAAGTAGTTTGTTATGTTTTTCGATAAATTTCATCTAAATCACCTCTTAAACATCTCCAAGGTTATCATAAGTTTCCGGTTGTCGCAAATTTCACCGAATCATTCTGGAAAGGTTTCACACAATTTTGGGAATCATTTTTTAAAAAATCCCCTTTATTTAAAGGGGTTTTCAAAAAATTATGTAAAAATGTGTGATTTTAATCCAAATTTAAAGTAAAATCTCAAAATAGACAAACGTTCACAAATGAAGTACATTTAGGCATTTATTAACTTTTGTCTACCTATTATTCCGGAATCGTGTCCAAAAAATCCTCTCCTTTAAGGACCTCCGTTGTCGATAATCCAGGATAATCCAATTGTCGTAATACTTCATAAACGATGATTGCCGCACAGTTGGATAAATTTAAAGAACGAGCTTGTGCAACCATCGGCAAACGCATACATGTATCTTGATGATGTTTTAAGATACGACGATCAATGCCCGTGCTCTCTTTCCCTAAGATCAAATAGATATCACCTGTCTCTTTTTTAAAGTCAAATTGACTCGGTGCTTTTTTACCATAACGCGTCATATAATAATAATGTTTGGCTGGATTTGCTTGCACAAACGCATCCCAATTTTTATGAATACGAATATCACAATCTTTCGCATAATCCATCCCGGCACGACGAAGATGTTTTTCATCTAAAGAAAATCCCAAAGGTTCTATCAAATGTAGAACACTATTGGTTGCCATACAAGTACGAATGATATTTCCGGTATTGCCTGGTATTTCCGGCTCGTATAAAACGACATGAATCATAATCGATCCTTCCAATCTGCCATAAAGGCTTTTAAAGCATTGCCACGATGAGAAACACTATTCTTTAATTCCTCACTCACATTGGCCGTGGTTGTATGAAATGGTGGGTAATAAAAGATGGGATCATAACCAAATCCATTCTTACCAACGATTTCATCATTGATTTGGCCTTCGATCGTACCTCGATACGTATATTCTTTCCCTTGTTCATCAATAAAGGCAATCACACAGATAAATCGAGCAGAACGATCTTTTTTTCCCTTGAGCGCATCAATGATGGCCTGGTTTTTGATCGTATAAGACGTGTCTTTGCCCATCCAACGGGCAGAATGTACACCCGGTTGTTTATTCAAGGCATCGACTTCTAAACCGGAATCATCACTAAGCACCGGTTGATGGATCACCTGATACAGAGCCCGTGCTTTGATCAAGGCATTTTCTTCAAATGTCTTTCCATTCTCAACAATGTGGACCTCTTGATCCAGATCTTTCATGCTTTTTACCTGAACTTGGGATCCCAACATCGTTTGAAATTCTTCCACTTTATGTGGATTGGAAGTTGCTATCCAAATTGTTTTCATATATATCACCAAAAATCATTATAAAAAAAAGAAGAACTCATTTCAATGAGTCCTTCTGGAATCGATTAATACATGGCTGGAGCAGCTGGTGCTGGTTGTTCTGGTTCTGGAATCTTAGCCACACCGGCTTCTGTAGTAATGAACAAAGCAGAAATACTTGTTGAATTGATCAAAGCATTACGAGTTACTTTGGCAGGATCAATGATACCTGCATCAAACATATTTACCCATTCACCGGCTTTGGCATCAAAACCAATACCCGTATCTTGTGTCTTTTGTTTTTCAACAATATCTTCACTATTAAATCCGGCATTATCAGCAATTTGTGCCAATGGCGATAACAAAGCGTCAAATACTAATTTAATACCTTTTTGTACATCCACTACATCGGAATGCACCTTATCTTTCAAGGCAACATAAGCATTGACAAGGCAAGCGCCACCACCAACAACAATACCTTCACTAACAGCTGCACGAGTAGAGTTCAATGCATCTTCAATACGTAATTTCTTTTCTTTCAATTCCGTTTCAGTAGCCGCACCGACTTTGATGACTGCCACACCATTGGATAATTTACCTAAACGTTCAGACATACGTTTCTTATCATATTCGCTCTTGGTATTTTCAATTTGTGCTTCAATTTCTTTTACACGATCAGCTACTTTTGCTTTATCGCCAGCACCACCAATCATCGTTGTACTGTCTTTCTTAACAATCAAACGCTTTACGGTACCAAGATCAGATAATTGCATATCTTTTAGATCCATATCTAGATCTTTCGAATAGAATGTTGCACCTGTTAAGATGGCAATATCTTCCAATTGCGCTTTTTGGTTATCACCAAATCCAGGCGCCTTCGTTGCAACGACGTTAAATGTTCCACGTAATTTATTTAATGCCAATGTAGATACAACTTCATTTTCCAGATCATCCGCAATGATCAATAAACTACGATTGGATTGTACGATTTGCTCCAACAAAGGTAAGATTTCTTGGACATTGTTGATCTTTTGATCCGTAACCAAAACATATGGATTTTCCATAACACATTCCATTTTTTCACGATCAGAAACCATATATGGAGAAACATAGCCCTTGTCATATTCCATACCTTCACTGATTTCTAATGTTGTTTCAAAACTATTGGAATCATCCGTAGAGATAACACCATCACGACCTACCTTTTCCATGGCTTGGGCAATGATCTTACCAATTTCTTCATTACCACTCGAAATGGTAGCTACGCTCTCAATATCTTTAGAAGATTCTACCTTCTTTGAATGTTCCAAAATATATTCACTAATAGCTTTTGATGCTTTCTCAATACCTTCACGCATCAATACAGGGTTTGCACCACGTTCTACCGCACGTAAACCATTTTCAATCATGCTTTGCGCCAAAATGGTTGCTGTTGTTGTACCATCACCAGCCGTATCATTGGTTTTATTGGCTACTTCATAAACCAATTTTGCACCCATATTTTCAAATGGATCTTCCAATTCAATTTCTTTGGCAATACTTACACCATCATTCGTGATCAATGGGCTGCCATATTCTCTTTCCAAGACCACGTTACGTCCTTTAGGACCTAATGTAACACGTACTGCATTCGCTAAGGTATTCACTCCATTGAGCATTGCTTCACGAGCATCTTTTGAAAAACGTACTTCTTTTGCCATAACTATTCCTCCTATATATTATCGATTTACTGCAATGATATCTTCATCTTTGATCACTACATATTCTTCGTCATCAATTTTGATATTTGTTCCGGCATATTCTTTAAATAATACTTTATCGCCCTTGGCATAATCTGGCTTTTCGACTCCAGTTCCAATTTCTTCAACGATCGCAAATTTTGATTTTTCTTTGCCACTCGTCAAGATAATTCCACTTGCGGTCGTCTTTTCTTCTTTTTCTTTTTTCAATAAAACAAAATCATGTAAAGGTTTAATCATACTAGCATCCTCCTTTTTAGCACTTGTCTATTTCAATTGCTAACTGTAGTATATCACAACATTTAGCACTGTCAACATCAAAGTGCTTAAAAAATCAGATCCATATCTATGGATCTGATCTTGCCTATTCAGCTTTAAATAATTCTTTAGTATCCACTTCGGAAACAAAACGTTGAATGGCATCTTCCAATGAAACTGTTTCTGATTTACGAGAACCACTCTTTCGAATCGTTACCGTATTTTCAGCCATTTCGCCATCACCAACAACCAATTGATAATTAATATGCTTGATTTGTGCTTCACGAACACGATAACCTAATTTTTCATTACGATCATCTAGATCAACACGCAATCCTTTTGCCTGCAATGCTTCTTGTACTTGTTTCGCATAGACCAAATGTTTTTCCTGATGAACAGGAATGACAACCAATTGATGAGGAGCCATCCACAATGGGAAATGACCAGCAAAATGTTCGGTCAAAATACCAATGAAACGTTCAAAAGAACCAAAGACAACACGATGCAACATGATTGGTGTCTTACGAGATCCATCTTTATCCACATAGACAGCGCCAAAACGACCTGGTAAATTCATATCCAATTGAACCGTACCACATTGCCAAATACGTCCCAAACTATCCTTGATATGGAAATCCAATTTTGGACCATAGAAAGCACCATCGCCTGGATTTACAACAAAATCTTTTCCAGCTTTACGGCACGCCTCAGCCAAAGCTTTTTCACTCTTTTCCCAAACATCCAATTCACCAATATAGCTTTCTGGACGAGTAGACAATTCAATATTGTATGTCAATCCTAAAACACTATAAATACGATCAATCAGGGCAATGATACGTCCTACTTCATCTTCAATTTGATCGACAGTCACAAAAATATGTGAATCATCTTGGGTAAATTCACGAACGCGGAACAATCCGTTTAATGCACCAGAAGCTTCATTTCGATGCACAAGTCCTTCTTCAGCTAATCGAAGGGGTAAATCTTTGTAAGAATGCAAAGAATTGTTATAGACCAACACAGCGCCTGGGCAATTCATTGGTTTGATCGCAAATTCACGATTTTCTACTTTTGAAGTATACATATTTTGTTTATAGTGTCCCCAATGTCCAGAGGTTTCCCATAATTCTTTAGACATCATGATAGGTGTACGAACAAATTGATATCCTTCTTTGACATGTTCTTCATGCCAATATTCTTCCAATTGTCTTTGAAGGATCATTCCATCTGGAAGGAAGAATGGCATACCAGGTGCAAATTCAGACATCATAAATAAGCCCATTTCACGACCAATCTTCTTGTGATCACGTTTCTTTGCTTCCTCTAAAGCTTCCAGGTATTTGTCTAGATCTTCTTTTGTATCGAAACATACACCATAAATACGTTGTAACATTTTATTGTTGACATCACCTTTCCAGTAAGCACCAGAATGTTTCATCAACTTAAAATAACGACACTTCTTTGTACTCTCTACATGAGGACCTCGACATAAGTCGGTAAAGTCACCTTGCGTATACATCGAAATGTTTGTACCTTCCGGCATACGAGTAATCAAATCGACTTTATATGGATCATCTTTAAAACGCGCCAAAGCCTCTTCTCGGCTGATTTCCTGACGAACGATACGTTTATCCGATTTCGCACATTTCTTCATCTCTTTTGTGATCTTATCCAGATCTTCATCTGTGATCGTATGATCACCTAGATCCATATCATAATAGAATCCTTCTTCCACGACAGGTCCAACCCAAAATTTAGCATCTGGCCAAATATGACGAACGGCTTGGGCCATTAAATGCGCACATGAATGATTCAATGTTTTTAAATGTTCATCTTCAGTAAAGTTCACAAGTTCCATTTTGTTTCCTCCTAAATAAAAAAACGTCCTATATAAGGACGTTGTGAACGCGGTACCACCTTAATTTACAGAAAAATTCTGTACATCTCAAGTGTTGTTAACGCCAACTTACGGCACACTCTTTCGAGGGCAACTCCAAGGGAGTAAATAAAAATCTGCGCAAAGAATTTACACCAACCATTCTTCTCTCTAGATTGCATGATTCCTATTCATGTCCTTTTCAACATTATTGTCCTCATTATAAACTATTCGATGTTAAAATGCACGATAGAATTTATTTTTTCATTCTATTTCAGTAAACTGCCTCAATTCATCGAAAATAAAGCTACTAAGAAGTTTGATATTTAAACCTCCATCTATTATTCTTGCCATCTTCTTCTACTTTGAAGAAGTGAATTTCGACAAAAGGAAATTCTGCATGATTCAAAAATCATCGTTCTTTATTCTGCTTCTCATTTTTCTGGCGATAGTTCCGTCTTCGATTGGCTTGTTTTTTTACTTTCGGATGCGGTCGATAAATTTCAAAACAAACCCCATCTTCCGTATTATATCCTTTCACAAGATAACGATTGGCCTTCACCACTTTATCAACAATGGATAAACCCAAACCAAAACGACCCCCTTCCCCTTTTTCATAGGGATGAAACAACGTTTCAATCCGATCTTCATCCATTTTTGGTCCATCATTGGATATTTTTAGATCATCTTCGTGCAATTCAATTCGAATATATGTTTTCGCATAACGAAATGCATTTTCCATGATATTTTCAATGGTCACTCGCCAAGATTCCAACAAACCATCAAAGAACACTTCTTCCATGTCTGTTTGAATTTCTATATCCTTACGAATGACGGCTGTATTTAAGACAACTTGTTCAACAACATCTTTCATATTGGTAACGACACCTTCGGCATCACTGGTGATCAAATATTCGACCCGATTTAAATACAAAAGATTATGAACTTTATCTTCCAAACGTTGTGCATTATCAATGATCACATCAACACTTTTTTCCATCGTACCATAAGGATAGATCCCATCTTTGATGGATTCGGCATAGGATTTAATGGTTGCGATAGGTGTCTTCAAATCATGAGAAATGTTATGGATCATTTCCTCTTTGGCTTTTTCCTGCTTTGTCAATTCATCCTTCATATTGACCAAAGCATCCGCCACTTCGCCTATTTCATCTTCTCGATTGACATGCAATTCTACATCTTTTCCCATTTTCACTTGTTCAATGTAATATTTGATCTGGTTCAATGGATGAATGATGGAATACACCCATATCATCATGATCAACAACATCGCAAAATAGGCAAAAATCGTAAGATCAAAAGTAGAATCCACTAAAGAAGAACGAAGCGATTGAGAATAGGTATCATCCATATAACTAGCTAAGATCACATTTCCCTCATTGGTCTTCACAAGCCGAATTCGATAATAATAGGTTCTCCCATTATATTCATACACACCTTGTTGAACATCCCCATCTTCTTTGACTTGTTGCGATTCCTTCACGATCGTATTGGCCAAACCAGGCACAGTCTTATCATGAAACTTTGTGTTCAATAGCTGTACCTTATCTTTTTTTACGATCCCATTCACTTGGTATTTATCGACTGAAAAATCAAAATAGTCTTGTTTCAAAGCATCGGATGAATCCGATTTCAAAACGGTAATGATGGCTTCCTGACGGCTTTCCATCATATCATACATTTGTAGACGAATGGTACGATCGATATTGCCACTTAAAAAGAGAAAGAAAAACGCAAAAAAGAAAATAATAAATAGGAAAATGATCATGATGATCTGCTGGGTCAAAGATAATTTGCGAAACCCTGCTGTTAGTTTTTTCATCTTATCCTAACCGATAGCCATATCCATAAATCGTATGAATATTCAAATTTGGCAATTTCTTACGCAAACGACGCAACGTATCATCGACCACACGATCCGATCCAAAATAATTTTCATCCCAGACATTTTCCAATATTTTATCACGACTAAAAGCAATGCCTTTATTTTTGATGAACATCATCAATAAATCAAATTCTTTTGTTGTCAATTCTATTTCTTGATTCTCATAAAAAATCTTACGTTGTTCTTCATCCAATTCATAACCATCGATACTGATGCGATTGTTATCATCTTTATATGCACGTTTGATAATATTATTGACACGCAATACCAATTCTTTAGGACTAAAAGGCTTAGTGATATAATCATCACTGCCTTTTTCTAAGCCAATAATACGATCAAATTCTTTATCACGTGCAGACATGAAAATAACTGGGATTTCTGGACCTTGTAAACGTATTTCTTCAATCAAATCAAAACCCGATTTATCATCCAACATGATATCTAAGATCCATAAATGAACATCATCATCGGCAACATGAGCATTGGCTTCTTCATATGTATAATACGACCGAACTTCATATCCTTCTTTACGTAAATATTGCGCCACCAGATTATTTAGATCTTTTTCATCTTCTACGACACAAATTACACGTTTCAAAATGCATCCCTCCTCTTAAAACGCATGCTCTTTCATATAAGAAACAACACGTCCTACATATTCTTCACATAACTCATCGGTTTTAGCTTCAACCATGACACGAATCAATGGTTCCGTTCCACTTGGACGAACAAGAATACGGCCTTCATCGCCTAGATCATCCTGAACACTTTGAATCACTTGTTGCAACGACTCATCATTTAAAGCATGTTCCTTATCCTTAACTTCGACATTTTCTAATAATTGCGGATAAATAAATAAGCCTTCACTGAGTTCTTGTAAGGTTTTACCCGTTTCTTTCATGACCGTCAATAACTGTAAGGCGGTAAATAAGCCATCCCCTGTCTTTTCATGTTCATAGAAAATAATATGACCGCTTTGTTCTCCACCAATCCAATAATCATGCTTCTGCATTTCCTCAAATACATATTTATCACCAACTGGGGTTTGGATATAATCAATTTTGCTTGCATCCAATGCTTTATACAGACCTAAGTTAGCCATGACCGTAGTGACACACATATTCTTATTCAATTTATTGACTGATTTTAAATAGCGACTACAGATATAAAGAATATAGTCACCATTCATCAAACGCCCATCACTGTCACAAACGATCAATCGATCCGCATCGCCATCAAACGCTAAACCAACATCATACTCATTTTCTTTCATGATTCGTTGTAAGCCTTCTGGATGCGTAGATCCACACTTGTTGTTGATATTAATGCCATTTGGTGAATTATTGATGGCCTCGACCGTAGCACCTAAAGCATCTAAAGTTTCCACCGCCGTACTTGTAGCGGATCCATTGGCAAGATCCACACAAATATGCATGCCCGTTAAATCAACAGGAACTGTTTCTTTTAACCAAGACATATAGATTTCCAAACCATCTTCCCATTCGATCAATTCACCAATCTTCTCCCCAGTGGCTAATGGCAATTGGGTTTTATCATCCATATAATCTTCGATCTTCAATAAAATGGATTCCTCCATCTTTTCACCACGATCATTAAAAACTTTAATGCCATTGTCGTAAAAAGGATTATGACTGGCACTGACCATGATGCCACAATCAAACCGTTCCTTTTGAATCAAATAACTAATGGAAGGCGTTGGACATACACCCAACAAATACACTTGGGCTCCCATACTTGTTGCTCCAGCTGCCAATCCCAATTCAAACATATCGCCAGATAAACGCGTATCTTTACCAATCAAGATACGAGCATGACGACTACTTTTACTATAATACCAACCAAGATACTGTCCAATCTTGATGGACATATCTAATGTTAGACCTTCATTGGCTCTGCCTCGAACACCATCTGTTCCAAAATATTTTCCCATTTTTGTACTACCTCTATTCACTCTTTAATTTTACTTCTGCCTTTATGGTGGAAGGATCAATTTGAACATCCACAGTTTCACCCTTTGAATCATAAGCAACCAATGTGGCACTGGTCTCAAAATCACTGGTTTGATTGGATGCATCAATAATGGCTTTTACGGAACGAATCGAATCAATTTGTTCCTTTGTACCCGAAATCGTTACATTATTTGTATCCAAAGTAGGTGTATCCCATTTGGAAGTACTGGAAGCATATAATTCTGCTGAAACGGAAAACCGTTTGGATACACGCTCAGCCAAATGAGCCGTTACGGTAGCTGGCTCTATTTTTGCATCCAGATTCGAAGGAAGGTTATCCACATCCAATTGAACAACCGAATCACCTTCTTGATTTTTCCGTAAATCACAAACTACTTTGACTTCCCCTTTGGCACGAAATACCTGTATATCGGCAGATTTACCTGTCAACATCACAGTAACCGTACTCGGTACGCCAGTCAGATCATATTTTTCCGAATCATATAATGCATCCACTTCCACATTATTGATCTGTACGGTGGTTGATTGGTCATTAAATAATTGCGTACCAATCACATCATAATTGATCGATACACAAATGAAAACAGCTGCTACCAAAGAAACCAAAGCTGCCCCTGTTTTTGAATAAATGATATGATCGACTAATTTACTTAATTTTGAAAAGATCAATCGCACAATTCGATAAATCAAATGCAATTTACCCATAGGAGGTTGTGAATTATTATTCATCATTTTGATTTTCCTCCGTGGTCTGTATTATAAAAGTCGACAATCTCAATCGGTTGAATTCGTTCATCGACTTTCTTTCTCTTTTCTTTTTCCGACCCTGTTTTATTTCGTGTGATCAAAGAATGTGCCGTTCTACGAATCAATTGCGAATCCGATATTTCTGGTTCTTTCGGAATCAAAACATTCATCAAATAACGACGCAATCCTTCGACTGGATATTGCGTTAATTGCCCATTTACAGCAAGTGAAATAGCGCCTGTTTCCTCGCTCACAATGATCGTGATCGAATCGGTAATCTCACTGATTCCAACTGCAGCTCGATGTCGTGCACCATATTTACTTGGTAGATCTCTACTTGTTGGTGGAAAATAAGCAGCAGCACACGCAATTTTATTTCCCTGAATGATCACAGCCCCATCATGCATGGGTGTTCCATATTGAAATATCGTTCCCAATAATTCACTAGACACAACCGAATCCATACGAATTCCTGTGTTGATATAATCGGTCAATTCTTGTGCTTGTTGGATTGTGATCAAAGCCCCCGTCTTTGATTTTGACATTTGTTCACAAGCATCAACAATTTCATTGATCATTGAAATGGTTTCTTCCGTAGTTAAATTCGTCAAGTGGATGGCCGATGTTTTTCCTAAGCGTTCCAACATACCACGTATTTCGGGTTGGAATACGATGATCAACGCCAATACCCCCCACTGCAAGAAAATATCCATGATATGGCTAAATGCATTGAGACCAAGGATAACGGATAGTCCTTTAATGACCAGGATGACTAAAATACCCTTTAATATTTGTACCGTACGCGAATTATTTCGAAAGAGTCGCAAAGCCAAATAAATCAATGCCCATACCGCTAAAATATCTAAGATCAGTCGAATGATCAATGTGATATCATCTATCGCAGCACTCAAATTAGATTCCCCCTTATTTCATCGATTATTCGGATTTAATATCTTTGATCATTTCTGCAATAGACATGACTTCATGATCACAAATTGCTTTGATTTCCTCGCTAGCTGTAAAGAATGCATAAGAATTTCCTGCAAATTCTAACATCGGAATATCTTTCTCTAAATTACCGATCGCATATACGTCGTCTACATCTAGATCCACATAATTGGTCACAAATTCCAAACCTGTTCCTTTCGAAACTCCTTTTGGAACCACATCGACACAATAGTTATTGGCATAAGCAGTAATATTTTCTGAAAAGAATATGTTTAATTCTTCTGCCAATGCAGTGGCCATATCCGGATTTGTCATCGAAAGAACGATTTGTGAATAGCCTCCTTGCTTATCCATGACTTCTGCTTCCGTAAGATCCGGTTGCATATTCGGATAACGAACATCCTGAATATGTGGATTCACTACAATACGATGGCGATGTCTGCCGTCATTGACAACATAACTAACCACACCATCCGTTTGTTTGGCAATATACATAACATCCAAAGCAGTAATATACTCTAAAAAATTACTTTCAATTTCATTGCCCATACGATCAAAAATTACACTACCATTATTTGTTACAATATAGTCTGGATCCAATCCATCTTTTTTCAAATACTTATCCAGTGATTCTTTTGCACGACCGGTTACGATCGTGAATAAATTTCCACTTGCTTGCCATTGTCGGACTGCCTGGCTATCCTCGTCCATTACATGTTTTCCGTAACACAATGTTCCATCATAATTTGAGGCCAACAGTTTCATAGTATAGTTCTCCTTTATTGTCTTTTCTATTTTATCACATAATTGACATGAATCACATTATAAAAAGGTAGGATACAAGACCTACCTTTATGATTCAATTGTAGAATTCAAATCATCTTCTCACCATTTGTATATACACGATTGTACGTATAGAAATTATTGGTATTCTGTATATACAATGAAGATGATCATATGCCCCCAGTACAGATGTTTTGTTTGTGATATTGGATCACTGCCTTTTTACGGCCCTTTCACATCCTTCGTTGACATATGCGAACGGAAGTTTGTTCTGATTACTCAGCTTATCCTTTGGAGCCTTCTCTCCATAGTTTCGCTTTTCGTTAAAGCGATATGCTTTAACATCCATTTTTTTTCATCTTCTCACCGCTCCCTAATGAAATCCCCTTTTCTACTTCTATTATAACGAGTTTATCGAACATGGAGATCCATCATGGATAACTTGAGCTATTATATGGCATGATTGGAATCCGTTTCTCGCTGTTTTGCGCGAATCTTGCGATGCTGCGAACGCGAGACCGGAATACGAATTGAATCCTTTAATTCCACCATGTCATTGAACCAAGAAGTGATATATTTTTGATTCACTAGATAAGAAACATGAACACGTAAAAAGCCATACGGTTCAAATGTTTTTTCCAACTCCGAAATATTGATTCGCTTATGAAAGACTCCTTTTTTGGTATGAAAATACACCATTTTATCAATTTTTTCTAAATAATAGATATCTTCATAAGGCAAATTGACACGCACCCCACCATAGGCAAAATAATAAATATCTTCTTGATGTAAAGAAGACAGCAACCACTCCTTCATATCCAAAAGATCCGTTTCAATTTTATCTTTTTGAATATATCGTACACGTCCTCTTTGATCATCGCCCATGGCCTTTGTTGCATCAGCACAGATGTATAAAAATAAAGCCTGTGGATGGTCATGAACAAAAACACTTTCCATCCGTGTCGTTTTAAACATTTCATCAAAAACAAACACTTGAAAATCAACCGATTCACAAGCTTTTGCCAATCGGCTCGCTTTATAATAATGACGGAAACCCCAATCTTGATCATTTAACAGTTGTGATAAAGCAAACACAGTATCTTTGGTTTCTTGTTCATGTGTTAAAAAAGCAATTCGTATCATATCTATATTTTAGCACACTAACCAAAAAAAGATGGAATTCAATCCATCTTATACTTCTTCACGCCATAATTTGGCACCTAGTTTTTTCAATTTGCCATCCAAATCATCATAGCCACGATCGATGTGATAGATATCGTGAATTTCCGTCACGCCTTGTGCCATCAATCCAGCAACGACTAAAGCCGCTCCACATCGAAGGTCGGTTGCCTTGACACGCGTACCATATAATGGTGTTTTTCCATGAATAAAGGCGCTTGGAATACGAACATCAATATCAGCACCCATTTTACGTAATTCATCACAATGCTTGAAACGCTCGGTATAAATGGTTTCCGTCACCGTTGATTGTCCATGGGCTTGGGTCAATAAAACCGAAAAAGGTTGTTGCACATCCGTCGCAAAACCAGGATAGGGTTTAGTTAATATTTCAGTTGGTTTTAATTGTTCATGCTGACCAAAAATATGAATAAAATCAGAACCCACTTCCATTTTTATACCAATTTCTTTTAATTTCATAATGATCGCATCCAAATGTTGTGGAATGACATTTTCAACACGCATGTCATCACCAACAGCAGCACCAATAATAATATAGGTAGCTGCTTCAATGCGATCGGGAATAATTTCATGGATACATCCTTTTAGATCTTCTACTCCATCAATTGTGATGGTCGATGTCCCCATGCCATGAATACGTGCCCCCATTTTATTCAAAAGCGTCGCAATATCAATGATTTCTGGTTCACGAGCCGCATTTTCAATGATCGTGCGGCCTTTCGCATAAACAGCAGCCATCATGATATTGATGGTGGCCCCAACACTTGAAATATCCAAGAAAATATTGGTTCCAATCAATTCATCCGCATGTAAGATATAACATCCATTCTCATAGTTGATACGAGCACCTAAAGCTTCAAACCCCTTTAAATGAAGATCAATAGGTCGTGGTCCTAAATAACATCCACCAGGCATACGAATTTCTGCATGACCAAATTTACCAAGCAAAGCCCCCATAAAATAATAACTAGCCCGCAATTTTGTTACAGCTTCTGAAACCATAGGAATATTTTTCATATTTCTTGGATCAATATATAAAGTACCTGGTTCTGTTTCTTCTACATCCACATTTAATTCTTGAAGCAAGACCATCAAAGAACGTACATCCGAAATATTAGGCACTCCATAGATCGTAACGGGTTGATTGGCTAAAACACATGCAGGAATCAAGGCAACTGTAGCATTTTTAGACCCACTGATCGTCACTGTACCAGAAAGACGATGTCCCCCTTCAATCTTAATTACTTTTTCCATTGATTTTCCTCCCCTGCTATTTTATTCCATAAGATTCTAACATGAACGTTTCAAAAAAAAAAGAGTGGTTCTTTTTGAACCACTCAAATTTAAACCAATTATTCAGCTTTTCCAGCACAACCAAAGAAGTTTTCAACCATGTCTTCTACCAATGCTTGAACTGCATCTGTACCAGGTTTCAACAACTTACGAGGATCGTAACCTTTTCCTTCTAAGTCTTTTCCAGCTTCAATATATTTACGAGTTGCATCCGCAAATACCAATTGACATTCCGTATTGACATTGACTTTAGAAACACCTAAAGTAATGGCTTTTTGCACTTGTTCACGTGGAATACCAGATCCACCATGTAATACTAATGGTTTACCATTTGTAGCCTTTTGGATCTCAGCTAAACGATCAAAGTTCAATCCAGCCCAGTCAGCAGGATATTTACCATGGATATTACCGATACCAGCAGCTAGGAAATCTACACCTAAACTTGCAATCTTAGCGCATTCTTCTGGATCCGCTAATTCACCAGCAGAAGTAACACCATCTTCGGTACCACCAATACCACCAACTTCACACTCAACAGAGATTCCTTTTGAATGTGCTAAAGCAAGGATTTCTTTTGATTTTGCTTCATTTTCTTCGAAATCATAATGACTTCCATCGAACATGACAGAAGTAAAGCCAGCTTCGATACAAGCCTTAGCTCCTTCATATGTTCCATGATCTAAGTGTAAAGCAACTGGAACTGTGATTCCCAAGTTATCATGGATATTTTTAACCATAGCGACAACATTGTCAAATCCACACATATACTTTCCAGCACCCTCAGAAACACCTAACATAACTGGAGCTTTTTTAGCTTCGCATCCTAAAAGGATAGCTTTGATCCATTCCATGTTGTTGATGTTAAAAGCACCAATAGCGTAATGTCCTTCATGGGCTTTGTTGATCATGTCTGTAGCAGATACTAACATTTCTTTTCCTCCTTGTTAATTACATCTTACGGCTATATTTTACTACCAATTCTTTTATTTGAAAAGGCTTTATCTTAGGGATGTCCCCATCAATAAGACAACATCCGATAACGCTCGAATTCGCTCTAAAATTCGATTGGCAGCTACTCTTCCCTCTTTCTGACAAGCAGCATATCGACTCTCTAATTCGGACCATTGATAATTCGAAGTGAAATAGGTCTTTTTCTTTTGTTCCATACGCGCATCCAAGATGGGAAATAAGATTTCATTCAAGGTCCATGGTGAAATATATTCAGCTCCTATATCATCAAAAATCACGACATCTGCCCACCGCATCTGTGCCATATTCATTTTTCGCCATTGCGTATCCTTCATGGAATCCCGACATTCGGCAATCCATACGGGCACCTTCACAAAACAAACAGTCTTGCCTTGCTTAGCATAATGATTGGCTACGCCTTTTAATAAATAACTCTTACCCACACCAGCTTGTCCACACAAATAGATTCCCTTATCCGCAGATAGAGATTTTACTACTTTCGCATAGGCTTCCAAATATTGTTTCGAAGTCATTCCTTTGGTCAATGTTCGAAGATCGATCAAATCGTCATCCGTACTCATATGGGTATATCGAAAATTCTTTACATGCGCTAACAGCTTTTCCTTTTCTATCATATAAGGACACATACTATACGATTCACGCAATCCATCTTCCGTAAGTTCCAGCTGATATCTATGCCCCTTTAGCGTTTGCCGACAATACGATAGACCCAGACAACCCTCGCATTTCTGTAAAGACTCTTGCCATGTAAGCATCTCAATAATGTTTTCTTTAATAAATGAATCATTCAAATTATGGGCATCCAAGAAATGACGAATGATTGGTTGTTTCTTGATTCGTTCTATATCAGACATGCGAATCTCCCTCCAATTGTTCCTGCATCTTTAGTATTTCTTCTTTCAACTCATCACTAGCTTCTTCTTGCTGCACCTGTGTATACCAAGAAGGATAAGCCTGTTTTGAGGATGGTGTTGATGGTGCTTGTATTTGCGCCAATGCTTTTTCTTTTGAATCGATGCCTAAACGAACCCAACTTGCAGCAATTTTTTCCACATAACTCCGTGGAAATTTTTGATGGGATGTCTTCAAAGTATATTCAATCAACACATTCATCACTTCATTTGAAAAATGATAATCATGCATTATTTTTTCAATCACTTTGCGATCGCTCGAAGCGACAGGCACACCCTTTTGCCTTTGCTGCATAAATGCGACCGGCGCCAATGCATATGGATCTTTCAATGATTCCACCTTGGTTTTATTATGATAGACTTGTGCTTTTAACTTATCAAAATCAAACACATGCGTATTGGGGTTGATTGCTCGCATCACATATCGTTTCATTACTTTCGCATCGATTCCATGAATCGTTGCTAATTGAGCAATACGAGTCAAATTTTGTTCTGTGCGCAATCGCATCGGAAAAATTTGATCCATTCCCTGTAAAAAGGTATCAAAATCAAAATCATACGATTCCCGAACCAAATGTGGACGATGATCATGATACAATTTCTCATCTTCTTCGCTCCAACCATCCAATTTTTCTACAGGACAAGGCTCACTAATTTCTTTCATGGTCGAAGGCACTTGCATATCTTTCGTAAAATGCGTCTTGATTTGATCGAATCGTTGTTTTCCTACTGCTTGTAAAAATAAACGACTATATGTATCGTGGACCAAAAAAGAACGTGCATCTAAAGGAGCAAAAATATGATACAACCAACTCCTCGATTGTATGTCATGATAAGTTTTGATCAAATGAAATTGTTCTAAATTTTTTCGTGCCTGCACAAATCGGGATGACGATAAACCACTCGCTTGGATCAGTTCATCTTGTGAACAAGAAACATCCGCCATGATCCGAAACAATTGATACAGACCAATGGCTTCATGATCCAGTAAGGGCAAATACAAGAAATACAGATCCGCCAAAGACTCTTCCGTCCATGGATCACATAGAATGATCTTACAGTCCGACACTACTTTCCTCCCTTTCTAAAGCTTTTTGAACTTGAGCATATAATTCATCTAAACTCGCATCATTATAAATCACGACATCACTTTTTTGTATCTTCTTTTCTGGATCCATTTGAAAAGCCAAGCGGGCCTGAGCTTGTGATGCACTATAATGACGATACTTTTGCAGACGATCTAAAGCAATATCAAGATTGGTTACGACACACCATATGGAATCGAACATATCTTCAACATGACTTTCAAATAATAAAGGCACCTCGATAAAAACCAAAGCCGTCTTTTGGACTTGTGCCCAATCTTGTATTTCCTGCAAGATCAAGGGATGCAAAATAGCTTCAATCTTTTGTTTGATTGCATCTGCCTGAAACATTTGTTCTGCCATTTGTGCCTTATCAATATTTTCCATATCATCCAATGGAACCAATTTCTTTTCAACCAGAGCTCGATATCCCTTTTGGCCTTTTTCTAAAAGATGAGCATTGACCCGATCACAATCTAAGACAGGATAGTAAGAAGCCAAGTATTTTGAAACTTGAGATTTTCCTGCCCCCATAGATCCAGTTAATCCAATTATTTTCTTTTTTGACAATGTCGACATATATACGTTCCTCTTTGTCCAACAGTAATTTTCTCGATGGATCTGCCACATACTGGACAAGGTTCTCCTTTTCTTGCATGCACCTGCAGATGAATTTGAAAGCGTCCAGAAACACCTAAGCTGGATGTATAATCACGAATGGTCGTTCCTCCACAAGCAATCGCCTCTGATAAGATTTTTCGCATTTGGAGAATGATATTCGCACAATCTTTTTTGGATATCCGATTGCACCGACTTCTAGGATCCAGCCCACAAGCAAAACAAATCTCATCCGCATAGATATTGCCAATCCCAGCAATGATCGATTGATCCAAAAGAGCCATTTTTAAGGGCCGATGGGCTGAATGAATCTGCTGATAGAAATACATAGCATCGGCTCGTGGATCCGTAAAATCAAGACCTACATTTTTTAAAGCAGGCAAACTTGCCACATCTTCGGTTTTGGGATACAACCACATTCGCCCAAATTTACGTGTGTCATGATAACAAACATTTCGACCATCATCCATCTGCCAGATAGAGTGAATATGTTTACAAAAAGCAGGTGGTCGATCATAAATATAAAAGCGTCCTTCCATTCGTAAATGAACAACTAAAATAGATGTATCCAAGGTAAAAAGAAGATATTTTCCAATACGCGAAAAGGCATGAAACTTCTGACCTTGCAGTTGTTGACAGAATTGATCCACACTGGGATAGGCAATCAATTTCTCATAAAATACATTCACTTTCGCAATGGTATGATCTTGGAGTTGTCGTTCCAAGGTGGACACCACAACTTGTACTTCAGGACCTTCTGGCATTATTTCGCCTCATACCAGGTTGGTCCATAAGCCAAGGATGCTTTTAATGGCACGGATAATTCCAATGCATGTTCCATGGTTTCTTTGACAAGCTGTTTCATGATTTCCAACTCATTTTCTGGTACTTCAAAGATCAATTCATCATGAATCTGAAGAAGCATCTTCGATTGCACGTGTGCCTTTTTCATGGCTTGATCTACCTTGATCATCGCAATCTTGATCAAATCGGCCGCACTACCTTGAATCGGTGCATTCATAGCAGCTCGTTTACCGAATTCCCGCGTCATAAAATTCTTATCATTGATTTCCGGAATACTACGCCGGCGATGAAACATCGTTTCTACATAGCCATGTTCTTTACAAAAATCAATCAAACCATTCATGTACTGATGAATGTGTGAATAATTCGAAAAATAAGCATTCATAAATTCTTTGGCTTCCACTCGAGTGATATTTAATTGTTGCGAAAGGCCATAATCCGTTTGCCCGTATACGATCCCAAAATTGACCGTTTTAGCCATTCGACGACGATCTGGTGTAACTTCTTCCGGTTTACAATCAAAAATCAATGTAGCCGTTCTTGTATGAATGTCCTGATCTTCTTTAAAAGCTTCGATCATATGGGGTTCTTGTGCCATATGGGCCAACATACGCAATTCAATTTGCGAATAATCAGCAGATAAAAGAAGTGTTCCCTTCGGTGCTGTAAAAGCTTTACGAATTTCTTTTCCTTGATCATCACGAACACTGATATTTTGCAGATTTGGTTCACTACTCGATAATCGACCCGTTTGCGTCATCGTTTGATTAAAAGTCGTATGGATCTTTTCATCCATTTGAATGTGTTTTTGTAAACCATCGATATACGTGCTCTTGATTTTTGCGACTTTCCGATATTCCAATAATTTTGGGATCATTTCATGTTGATCTTTGATCTTTTCCAATACATCCGCCGAAGTAGAACGTTTTTTGCCTGGATGTTTCAATCCCAGATCATCATAAAGAACCATCGCTAATTGTTTTGGTGAATTGATATTAAATTCTTTTCCAGCTAAGGCATAAATGGCTGCCGAGATTTGATCCATCTTTTCAGAAATGGATACACCCATATCGGATAATATCTTTCGATCAATATGGATTCCTTCTTTTTCCATCTGAAACAAAATAGGAATCAGCGGCTTTTCGATGGTTTCATATAAATCAAATAATTCTTCATTTTTCAATTGTTTCCATATTTGTTTATATTTTTGGTCCAACGCGACGATCAATGTGCCCATAACGGCCAATGAACGTTCCTCATTGGTTTTTTCTTTATTCTTTTTACTTAAATCATGAATGGACTCTGGTAAATGAATATGCATCGCTTCCAAAACGGCATCTTCATTGGTTGCTTGGGAATGCAGCAAAAAGATAGCTACATGAAAGTCTTCCTTAAACAGACAAGGTTTAAACCCATTTCTAGATAGAAGATGCATCATCATCTTGGCATCCCAAGTCATATAGGCATCATCGATCAGACTGGTTTGAAAAGCTAGATCAAAAAGCGCATCCGTTTTTGAAATATAATAAACCGTATTTTCTTGTAAACCGATAAATCCATAGAGTTCCTGACTCATATATGGATCTGGCGAACAAATTGGTAATAAAAACGAACTTTGGATCGACCAACTATGGATTGTTTTATAAGAAACTTCTTCTTTGGTTTTGGCTTTTGTTGCCTGTGCAAAAGAATGCATTTCATATTTGGCATAAAAGTCATTCACAGTATCGTCAAAGCCATGAAAATCACAAGATTCCAAAACAAATGGAAGATCCATATCACGATAAATAGTGGCCAAATGTTTCGAAAGAAACGCATTGTCTTTATCATTTTCTAATTTCTCTTTGAGCTTCCCTTTGATCTCATCCATATGTGCATAGACTTCTTCTACACTGGGATGCGCTTTTAATAAACGAATCGCCGTTTTTTCGCCAACACCTTTTACCCCTGGAATGTTGTCGGCGGTATCGCCCATCAATCCTTTTAAATCAATGATCTGAATGGGTGTTAATCCATCATACATTTCTGAAAAATTCTCATTATCCACCAGCTTCATTTCGGTGATCCCTTTTTGCATCAATAAAACTTTTGTGGACCCATCGATCAACTGCAACAAATCACGATCACTGGTCAAGATCGTTGTATCTGCACTCTTTTGACATTGTTTGGCCATCGAACCGATGATATCATCCGCTTCATAACCATGTATTTCATAGCGTTTGATACCGGCTGCATCTAAAAATTCTCGAACAATGGGAAATTGAACTTTTAATTCATCATCCAATGGTTTTCTCGTTCCTTTGTATGGTTCATATTCTTGTTTTCGAAACGTTTGCGAATCGGCATCCCAAGCCACTAATAAAGCATCGGGTTGGATCGTATCCAAGGCTTTTTGCAGCATCATGATAAAGCCATAAACGGCATTGGTTGGAATGCCATTCGATGTCTGCATCGAATGACGATACATCGTTGCATAATAAGCACGGAAAAGCATCGAATTGCCATCCAGTAATAAGAGTTTTTTCATATTATCACCAACTTCTATTTATTCATTCTATCACGCAAAAAGGAAATGAGCTATGACTCACTTCCCAAAAGAACGAATTCGACGATAATTCTTTTTTTCTATGGCATTTTTTTGATTGGAATGCCGCATAGATATACGATCGATAACATCAATAATATAGTAAAGGGCTAATAAAGCAGCACAATGAAATACGATCGTCATCAATTCCATATGAAGAAACCATCGGCCAAAAGAGACACTCACTTGCCCAAAAAGCTTTGAAACTAAGAAAGGAAGTATGTCTAACAAGATCACACAACCAATCGTACCTAACGAAAGCCATCGTACATCATCACTCGTTTTTTCAATGAGCCACCCCAAACCAAAACTAGCAGCTGGAAATAAGATCGTAGATAAAGGAAATGTGGATAAAAAGAAGTAATCATATATCAACCCACACAACATGCCCATCAATACTCGATCGATCCAATTTCGTTTATATACCAATAACAATAAGGCCATAAAACAAATATGTGGAACAAATGACATATTCTGAAAACTAAAATCAGGTGGCCAAATATAAACGATCAACGTATCCAATAAAGCCATGATCAACAAAAAGAGAAAGAATGTGCGCAATTTCATGATGCATCCCCATTTCCGACAACCATCACATATTTAAAACTTTGCATATTCGATACCGGCTTTACATAGATCTTAGAAATGATCGATGAATCATCTCGTTCAATTTCTGTAACTGTACCTACAAAGATACCACTTGGATAGTTGCCACCTTGTCCGCTTGTTGCGACAGCTTGCCCACTTGTCACGGTAGCATCATTATTGAAAAGTGACATACAATACTCATTCCGATTGGCATCATACGATTGAATGACACCTTCAACCGTCGAACCATCTTGTAAAGAAATTTTGACCGCGATATCATTTACTAAATTTTCGCTCGTTAACAATTCAACCGTACTTGTATTGACCTGGGTCTTTGTGACCAAACCAATCATACCTTCACTACTTTGCACCAACATGCCAACTTTTACACCTTGTGAGCTGCCTGCCGAAATGGTAATGTTTTGATTCCATGTTTCACTAGACCGACGAATCACAGAACAACTAATCATCTTTACATCACTATTGGTGTTTTTCACATTCAGTAGTTTTTCTAATTCTTCATTTTTATTTGCTTCTTCTTCATAGAGCGTTTTATAACTCTTTTGTTCCGCTAATTCTTGTTTTAAATAGTCATTATCATCTTGTTGATGCCAAAGGTTCGCGACATCATTAAATACATTGGCCAACGATGTGATTGGATATTCGATCAATCCATATTGAATATAGGTCCAAGCACTATATCCCATATTGGATAAAGCTTGTTGTCTTAAGCCAATCATGCATGTTCCAATCCCAAGAACAATGACGATCAATATCGCTAATACACGTTGTAGATGATTTAATCTCCGCATAATGATCCCTCAAATCTAAGACCTATTATACAAAGATTCCAATTTCCTTTCAATCTAGATATTGGCTTTGTCGAAAGGAATACCATCCATCTTTGCCGACGATGATATGATCTAAAAAATGGATACCCATCACTTGTGCGACTTCATTGATTTGTTTCGTGCAACGAATATCTGCATCGCTAGGATGCGGATCTCCCGACGGATGATTATGAATACACAAAACGGAACATGCATTTTCTAAGAATGCTTCTTTAAAAATATCACGAGGATGCACACAGCTTTCATTCAAAGTACCTTTAAACAATAGATGATGGGAAATGATCTTTCCTTTTGTATCTAAATATACAGCCACAAAATGTTCTTGTTTTTCATACGCATATTCCAATTTAAACCATTGCACGATATCATTAGGTGCCGCAATAACATGCGAATACGCACTAGCTTTTGTGGCCCGAGAACACAATTCAATGCTTGCTAAAAGCTGCAAAGCCTTGACTTCTCGAATGCCTTGAATTTGCATCAAGCGATGGGGCGATAAATCAAACAGATTCGATAAATGGTTCGATACTTCAAATACCTCCTTTGCGATAGCAAATACCGAACGGTTTTTATTCCCACTCTGTAACATCAATGCTAATAATTCAACATCCGTCAATGACTTCAAACCAAATCGTAGTGCTTTTTCTCGAGGACGATCTGCCTCATTCATATCTTTCACTTTCATATATTCTAATACGCTTAAAAACAAGAAATAACAAAAAAGGGGTTTACACATTTTTCTAGTTTTGTTATTATATATAAGCACATGGCGGTTGTGGTGAAGCGGTTAACACAGCGGATTGTGGCTCCGTGATGCGCGCGTTCGAATCGCGTCAGCCGCCCCATTGTGAAATTGAAGCTCTCATTGAGGGCTTTTTTTTATGCTTTATGCTACAATACTGCCATGAAAAAAAATATCGCAATAACACTCGCGCTGATTGGTGCTTTAAGCTTGCCAACAACGATCTATGCCAATGACAATATCAATGCTTGTGACCCAACAGCTGAATGTGAAGAATCTAAGACTAAAACAACAGAAGAAGGCTTTGTCGAAATTTCGATGGATGAGGCTCTAACCTATTTTACCGAGAAAAAAAGTGGCATCCTCTTTTTTGGCTTTAATGCTTGTCCATGGTGCAAAGAAGCAAGACCCATATTAAAAAAAGTGGCCGATAAAAAGAATGTAACTGTTTATTATGTCAAAGTTCGTGATGAGGATAAGAATTTGTTGTATTCTGATGAGCAAAGAGTCGAATTGACAAAATACATACCCAAATATATGTCAAAAAACAAAAAGGAAGACAATAAACTTTGGCTTTATGTACCATTGGTCATTCATGTAAAAAAAGGAAAAGCCGTGGCTGGTCATGAAGGAACGGTCAAAAACCATGATGCCACAAAACGAAAAATGACAAAGAAAGAAAAGAAAAAGTTAGAAAAGACATATACGAAGATACTGAAATAAGTATCTTCGTTTTTCAAATAAAAAAAACGATGCGAACATCGTTTATTGAAAAATGGCGGTCCAGATGGGACTCGAACCCACGATCTCCTCCGTGACAGGGAGGCATGTTAAACCACTACACCACTGGACCAATAAAATGGAGCAGATGAGGGGAATTGAACCCCCGTATCAGCCTTGGCAAGGCTGTGTTCTACCATTGAACTACATCTGCATCAAATTGGCGGTCCAGATGGGACTCGAACCCACGATCTCCTCCGTGACAGGGAGGCATGTTAAACCACTACACCACTGGACCAATATTCACTTTTAAAATGGCGGAGAAGGAGAGATTTGAACTCTCGCGCCAGTTTCCCGACCTATACCCTTAGCAGGGGCACCTCTTCAACCACTTGAGTACTTCTCCAAAAATCTAGGTCAGAACGCTACTCGTTAGCGCCTACATATAATAGCATGGCCAAAAACGAATTGCAACTATTATTTTCAAAAAAAAATAGGCCTCATTTGAGGCCTACAACATCATTACTTATAAAGATTATAGAAAGCTTTCTTTCCTAAGTATTTTGCAACATGTGCATTGCCACGTTGGTTCAATTCGTCTTCAATACGCATTAAACGATTATACTTAGCAATACGGTCTGTACGAGACATAGAACCAGTCTTGATTTGACCAGCATTCAAACCAACTGCGATATCAGCAATTGTGGTATCTTCTGTTTCTCCAGAGCGGTGAGAAACGATGCAAGTGTAGTTATGTTTCTTCGCTAATTCAATTGCATCGAAAGTTTCAGTCAAAGTACCAATTTGGTTTACTTTGATCAAAATGGCATTCGCAATACCCTTTTCGATACCTTCTTGTAAGATCTTTGGATTGGTTACGAACAAATCATCACCAACTAATTGAACTTTATCACCAAGACGATCTGTCAAACGTTTCCAGCCATCCCAGTCACGTTCTCCTAAACCATCTTCGATAGAGATGATTGGATATTTCTTCAACCATTCTTCATACATATCGATCATTTCATCCGCAGTCTTGTTTCCTTGACCTGATTTCTTCAATTCATACAATCCTGTTTCATGGTTGTGGAATTCACTGGAAGCAACATCCATCGCGATGCACATGTCTGTACCTGGTTCATAACCAGCAGCCTTCATAGCTTCTACTAATAATTCCAATGGTTCTTCGTTTCCATCTTTACAACTTGGAGCGAATCCACCTTCATCACCAACGTTGGTATTGTATCCTTTGTTCTTCAATACTTTCTTCAATTCATGGAAAGTTTCAGCACCCATACGAACAGCTTCTTTGATAGATTTCGCACCAACAGGCATCAACATGAATTCTTGGAAATCTACCGTGGAGTCTGCATGAGAACCACCATTGATGACATTCATCATTGGAACTGGCAATGTATTTCCATTGAATCCACCAAAGTAATTATACAAAGGCATTCCATAGAAATCAGCAGCTGCAAGAGCCGTAGCCATAGATACACCTAAGATAGCGTTTGCACCTAAATTCGATTTTGTTGGGGTACCGTCTAGATCGATCATTGTTTGGTCAACAAAGTTTTGATCACGGCAATCCAAACCAATAACAGCTGGTGCAATTTTTTCGTTTACATTTGCAACAGCTTTAGTAGTTCCTTTTCCTCCAAAACGAGTTTTATCTCCATCACGAAGCTCCAATGCTTCTCTTTCACCAGTACTTGCACCACTTGGAACCATAGCACGACCATAAGCGCCAGATTCAGTAGTTACTTCAACTTCAACAGTTGGGTTACCACGAGAGTCTAATACTTCGCGAGCATAAACATCTGTAATAATAGGCATAATTAAAATATCCTCCTTTAAGCCTCTAGCTACGTTTATGATAACACTTTAACAAGCCTCTTTCAACGTAAAACAGAATGAATCAAAGCAATGATTTCTTCCTTTTTTGTTGGACTTTCATCCACAAAATGTACATAGAAATCATTTATATTTAAGGCCTGAAATGCAGGAATCATCGCCAACCAATTTCTTGGTGTCTCATCAAACAATTGCATATAACAATCCTTATTTCCTTTCATCAAAAGACGACGTCCATCTTTACCTTCTAATTCAAAATGATGACGATGACACAAATGACAATCCTGTCGCTTGCCATCCAAACACACCGTATTGATGGGACAATGTTTCATGATCATGTATCGAATCTTACCATATATATACACAACAACCGGTGCGTCTACATGATATCGAGCACCAAAAGCTAAAACCGTTTTTTGTATTTGATCCGGTGTCATTTCGATACTCAATGCCACTTTCTCAAATCCCATTTCTAGACAAGCCGCAATACCATAAGAATTCGTTACATTTTTGGTCAGATCAGCCATCGAATCTGGTAGATCTTGTACATATATCCGATGATCACTTGTCACTTTTGGCTGAAATGCATACGGCTTCTCTGGTTGACAGCAAATTTTTGTACGCTCTTTTTCTAACGCTTCGATCGTAGTTCGTCGCAATGCATTGATCACACCCATTGGAAAGAAAATATCACCAACAAGCGTACACGCAAATGCCGTGATTTCGACCCAGCTATCCTTGGTCTTATACATTTGCTTGGCAATGGTATCTTGGTTTAAGGCATGTTTTTGTGCGACCGAAGCCAGTTGTTCGGATACACAAGTTACCGTATGGATACCATCCGACATTGTACAAACAAGAGGTGTGGAAGGGCCATCGCAATGGACAAAACAGGAAACCTTTACTTTACGAATGGTTTCTTTCGAAGCTTTTTCCACTTCTTTTTCCAACGCATACGAAATCGTTTTATAAACGATGCTCCCCTTTTGGATCTTTGATTTCACTTCCGCTTCACATCTATGATGACCATCGATATGCTTCTGCAAACGTCCTTTTTCATCAAACAGATAATTAACGCGACATCCATAGGCTTGACCAAAGCGGATGCCATCATTCTGATCAATGGATCGATCCAATTGGATCTTCACACGTTTTCCATGAATGCCAATCACCTTACCAATGGGAATCCCTTGATGATTGGGTGAGTCCATATGCATCAAATTATATCCGCGCTGATCAAACATATGCCCTAAAGTATATCCTCGATTGAAAGCAAGCTTTAATCGTTCTTTATCTTTTTCTGTCCGTTTTTTCCCATCGCGTACCATTTTAACTTGTCGACAAGCCTCATATACATAGACTGGACTTTTCATACGCCCTTCGATCTTCAAGGAATCTACAGACAACTGTCCAATCTGATCGATCACAGAAACATCTTTTGGGCTTAATAGATATTCTTGATTGAACGATATAGGTTGGCCATCTTTATAGAGAGTGTAAGCCATACGACAAGGTTGTGCACAAATCCCGCGATTACCGCTTCTGCCATAACAAAAGCTTGAAAAGTAACATTGACCGGACACGCTGATGCAAAGGGCACCATGCACAAAGACTTCAATTTCCACACCACTTTGTTGGCAAGCTTCGATTTCAGCTTTTGTACATTCTCTGGCTAAAACCACTCGTTTCACTCCCAATTTTTTTAATTGCTCGATCTGGGCTGGTGTATGAATGCTCATTTGAGTGGATGCATGAATCGTTAGTTCGGGTAAGCGATGATGCAACAAATGAATCAAGCCTAGATCTTGTACGATCAATGCATCAACACCCATTTCATATAAGGCTTTGGCTTGTGCATACGCAGCTTCTACTTCCTCTTCATACAAAATGGTATTCATGGTCACATGAACATCGACACCAATAAGATGACAACGCTGAATGATATCTTTTACTTCTTCGAGCGTAAAGTTCTTTGCGTAGGCACGCGCTCCAAAATGTTTTAAAGCTAAATACACAGCATCACATCCACCTGCCAAAGCAGCATCTAACATGGAACGATCACCAACAGGCGCTAATATTTCCATTTTCTTTCCTCCCATAAAAAAGGCTGTCCATTGACAGCTTTTACTTCTTATTATTTCTTATTATTATAGAAATTCCGAATAGCTTCAAACGACTCTTCGCTAATGACGTGTTCGATTCGACAAGCATCCTTTGCGGCCGTTTCTTTATCAACACCAATATTTTCTAACATATTAGAAAAGAAACAATGTCTTTGATAGGTAGATTGAGCAATTTCTCTGCCTTCCTCTGTCAAATGTAAGATCTTTCCTTGGTCTAATCGAACTAAGCCTTTTTCCGACATGACCTTGACTGCATGCGAAACACTTGGTTTAGAAAACCCAAGATAGCTTGCCACATCCACACTACGCACACTTTCAAGTTGTTGTGACAAGACCAATATTGCTTCTAAATAATCCTCCATGGATTCACCTAATTGTTGCATAATCCGTCTCCTTTGATTATTTTATTCTATTCTAGAATTTCTCTGGTTGTCAAACAACTTGCCTAAAAAAACAAAGTGGACGTTTTGTCCACTTTGTTAAACGAGGCGTTCAAATAAATTCATCAATGGTTTACGGGATTCATGTGGCATACCTAAAGCTTCGGTAATCGGAATAGCTACGATCTTATTATCACGAATCGCAATACATTGTCCACCAATGCCCTGCATCAACAAGTCAACTGCTTTTTCACCCATTTGAGAAGCCAATAAACGATCAAATGGACAAGGTGAACCACCACGTTGGATATGTCCAAGAGTTGTTGCTCGACCCGCAAATCCCGTATTCAAGCTTACTTTTTTTGCGAATTGATCCACATCTGTGATCTTTTCCGAAATGACCACAATGGCATGACGCTTTTTCTTGATCAGATCCAAGTCACGCAAACGTCCTAAGACTTCTTCTTCATCAAAACCGGTTTCGCTTGTCACAATGATTTCTGCTCCACAAGCAATACCAGACCATAGGGCCAAATCGCCACAACGATTACCCATGACCTCAACGATGGAGCAACGATGGTGTGAATTGGATGTATCACGCAATTTATCGATACATTCTACAACGGTTTCTAATGCGGTTTGAAATCCTATTGTATAGTCAGTACAAGTAATATCATTATCAATTGTGCCTGGCAGACCAATACAATTCACGCCCATTTCCGTTAATGCCAAAGCACCACGATAGGAACCATCTCCCCCAACGACAACAACGGCTTCAATTCCACGTTTTTGAAGTTGTTTGACCGCTTTTTGACGAACATCTAAATCTTTAAATTCAGGCAGACGTGCAGAGCCTAAGATCGTACCACCACGATTGACAATTTCACCAACAGATTCTCGTGTTAACGGTTCAATATACCCTTCCGTCATTCCTTTGTATCCATTATAAATACCGAAGACTTCCAGACCCGCATTGATACCTACACGTGTAACAGCTCGAATGGCTGCATTCATCCCTGGTGAATCGCCACCAGAAGTCAAAATTCCGATTCTCTTTACCATAAAAAGTCCTCCTAAGAAAACATTAAAAATACTTTCTTACATTTCTTTATTTATCACTTCTATCATACTCTATTTTTGTAAGAATCTCGAAAAAAATCATAACAATTCTATAAGATATTTTACTCCAATATACCTATTGATTTACTAGGATTTTTATCTTATACTAAAAACAGAAGGAGTTTATATGAAAATTTCAACAAAAGGAAGATATGCCCTCCAATTAATGCTCGATATTGCCTTACAACCATCGAATCGACCGGTAGCATTAAAGGATGTATCCAAACGTCAAAATATTTCTTTTAAATACTTAGAGCAAATCATGCCAGCTTTGACCGGTGCTGGATTGATTCGGAGCATACGTGGTCCAAAAGGAGGCTACTATATCAATAAAGACCTTGATGCGATCACAGTTGGTGATATTTTACGGTTAACGGAAGGCTCACTTGCTCCCGTGGATCAAGTGGATTCAGATCTTCATACCATTCCATCGGACAGTCTGGATACCATCGATATCATGGTTTGGCAAAAATTATACAAAGCTATCTGCGATGTGGTTGACCATGTGACAATTCAGGACCTGGTTGATCAAGAACGATCCAATGGTGGTGAATACTATATATAATATATAATGCGATTTATCGCATTTTTTTATGTCTTTTTTATTTTCCTATATTTCCTCTTGACTTTATAGGTTTTTAGGTTATGATATAGACAACCCAAGCGAAAGGGGGCTTACAATGAATAGCGATTGTTGTTGTCAAAACTTACATATAGAAACCAAGATCAATAAAGAAAATTTAAGGAGGTATGAATCATGGGATACTATACAAGTGCAAGTCAATTAATTGGAAACACACCATTATTAGAACTACAAAACATTGAAAAAGCAGAAGGATTACAAGCCAAAGTATTTGCGAAAGTTGAATATTTTAATCCATCCGGATCGGTTAAAGATCGTATCGCGTTATCGATGATCGAAGATGCGGAAAAAGAAGGAAAATTAGCACCTGGCACTACGATCATTGAACCAACTTCTGGAAATACCGGTATCGGTCTAGCTTCTATTGCCGCCGCCAAAGGATATCATTTGATCATCGTAATGCCAGAAACAATGAGCGTTGAACGTCGCCAGATCATTAAAGCATACGGTGCCGAAATTGTCTTAAGTGAAGGTTCAAAAGGAATGAAGGGTGCCATTGCGAAAGCTGAAGAATTATCAAAAACACATGCCCCTGCCTTTATTCCAAGCCAATTCACCAACCCTGCAAACCCTAAAATCCACTATGAAACAACAGGACCAGAAATCTATAAAGATCTAGATGGTAAAGTCGATGTATTTGTTGCCGGTGTTGGAACTGGTGGAACCGTTACAGGTACAGGAAAATATTTAAAAGAAAAAGCTAATACAAAAGTTGTTGCGGTTGAACCAGAAACATCTCCTGTATTATCTGAAGGACATGGTGGACCACATAAGATCCAAGGTATTGGAGCTGGTTTTGTTCCTGAAACATTGGATACCAATGTATATGATGAAGTATTGACTGTTTCCAATGAAGATGCATTCAAATATGCGAAATTGTTAGCGCATAAAGAAGGAATTAGCGTTGGTATTTCTAGTGGTGCTGCTTTACAAGCTGGTTTAGTAGAAGCTAAGAAGCCAGAAAATGCTGGAAAGAATATTGTTGTATTGTTGCCAGATAGTGGCGATCGCTATTATTCTACTGCCCTTTTCCAAGACTAAAATCCTTAAAATACAGCCATCCTAAAAATGTGAACCTTTTGTGGGTTCACATTTTTTTATACAAGACCATCGAAAGCCCGTTTTCATTCCTTTCTTATATGCAATGAAATACAATATTACATAGACCACCTATGATCATGATCCAAATCAAGTTCAGTTTGGTTTTGCGGGCAAGCAACAAACATACACATGTCAAGATCACCAAGAATACATTTTTGGCGTATCCTTGCAAGATCAAAAGTCCCGATCCCAAGATCATGGCTAGAACAATAGGTCGCAAAACTTGAAAGATCTTTTTCATCACATCCAGATTTCGATATATAAAATAAATCTTCGCTAAAATCGTGACCAAGATCAAAGATGGTGCAATACATCCCAAAGTGCAAGCAACTGCCCCACCTAAACCAGCCACTTTTTGACCAACAAAGGTCGCACTATTAATGGCAATAGGACCTGGCGTCATTTGAGAAATCGTGATCAAATTCGTAAACTCTTTCATGGATAGCCAATGATGAATGGTCACGGTTTGTTCTTTGATCAAAGGTAAAGCCGCATATCCACCACCAAAACTAAAAGCGCCGATCCATATAAAACTAATAAATAAAGTTATGTAGATATTCATTTTTTGGTCCTCTGGAAAATCACTTCGAGACACGCGAATACCATACCACAAAGAATGATCCATACTACAGGGATATGAAAGATCGAATTGGCACAAAGGGCAATTCCAAAACAAAGCATAGATACATATTTTTTGTGTTTGATATAGGGAATGCCCATATCTAAACATACCGAAAGGATGATGGCAACAACGCCTGCTTGCATACCTTCTAACAACCAACGAATCCAGACATTGGCGATAAAAGCATCGTATACAAGCGATACGATCGATAAAATAAGAAAAGGTGGCAATATCGTTGCCACCAAAGCAACCGCAACACCAACGATACCAGATAGTTTATAGCCCACAACGATTGCACCATTTACAGCAATCGCACCAGGACTAGACTGAGCAATCGCCACCAGATCTAACATTTCTTCATCATCGATCCAATGGTATTTTTTCACAAATACATCACGCATCAAAGAAACGATCACATAGCCTCCACCAAAGGTACAAGCACTCAAATAAAACATGGAAGTAAACATTTTCCAAAGTTTTTTCGTGTCCATATTACTCCATCACTACATAAATCGAACTAAATGGCGGTAAAATAAAATGATCCGTAGACTTCTTTTCCTCTGGCTCTTTTGTGGAACCATTGAATCGTTCCCAATCCGTATGAAGCGTCAATACCCACTTATCCTCTGTATGAAGCGTTTGGGTCTGATTCGAAAAATTAAAGAAGGCAGCCACTGGTTTTAACGTACCAGCCGAACGTTTAAATCCATAGACATTGGTTTCCTTTTCATTGATCGTGATCCATTCAAAACTGCGAGGATCATCGTCCCATTCATACAATTGTGGAGTAGATTGATAAATCGTTCCCAACGCTTTAAAGAAATCATGAAAAGTATCATGCATAGGATATTTCAATAAAAACCAATCCAATGCCTTGGTTTCATCCCATTCCCGGAACATCGCAATTTCATTGCCCATAAAATTCAATTTTTTACCGGGATGCATCATCATATACAGATAAAGCGAACGCAATTGAGCAAATTTTTCTTCATAACTTCCATAGATCTTATCTACGATCGTTCGTTTTCCATGTACAACTTCATCATGTGATAAAGGCAATAAATATCTCTCCTTATAAAAATAATACATAGAAAATGTGAGTTTGCTTGATAATTCTTTGCGTTCATCACTGGTCTTCATCATATAATCCAAGGTATCATTCATCCAGCCAAGATCCCATTTATAGTCAAACTCCAAACCACCTTCATTCACTGGCTTGGTCACATTTGGATATGCCGTAGAATCTTCCGCAATCAACATCGCGCTGGGATGCAGAGCATGCAGACCCGCATTCATTTGTTGTAAAAATTCAATAGCTTTGGGATTGACGCCTCGATTTTCATCACCCATCCAATAAATGAGTCGACTCACTGCATCCATACGGATCCCATCAAAATGATACATATCCAGCCAATAATTTGCGGCCGATTGTAAAAAGCTACGCACCTCATAACGAGAATAAATAAAGTTACATGTGCCCCATTCACTTTCACCCACATCACTGGTAGGATACTCATAGAGCTGTGACCCATCATACAACTTTAAACCATAAGGATCTGTCGCAAAATGAGCTGGCACAAAATCAATAATAGCGCCAATACCCGCATTATGTAAGGCATTCACCAATGTTTGTAACTGTTTGGCACTGCCATAACGAGAGGTTGGACTGAAATGGCCAGTCGTTTGATAGCCCCACGAACCATCGAATGGATATTCACTTAACGGCATGAATTCCACATGGGTAAAATGATTTTCGATACAATAGGCAATAAGATCGTTAGCAATGGCATCATAACAAAACCATCCATTTTCATCCTGATCATTTGTTTTCCAGGATCCCAAATGCATTTCATATATATTCATGGGTTGATCAAAATTACGTGAGCGTTGGTTCATCCACGATGCATCCGTAAAAGAGAGAGCATCGATATCTCGTATGATCGATGCATAATTGGGTCGTAATTCCATCCCAAAACCATAAGGATCACAATGTTCCACACGTCCATTGGCTCCATAGATCACATATTTATACATTTGATTCACTTCTGCATCTCTACAATATAATTCCCAAATGCCACTTTGTGCATCCTGACTCATCGGTTCTTCTTGCCAATGATTCCATTCACCGATCACGCAAATGCTTTGTGCTTGTGGTGCATACGTTCGAAAGATGACCCCCGCATTTTGGGGATGTGCACCAAAATATGTATAAGCATCAAATGCTTTGCCCTCATAAAAATCTTGCCGTTTCATATATTTTCCTCCACGAAGTCATTTCGTAGTTTCATCATACCATAAAAAAAGCACTTCCGAAGAAGTGCCGATTATTTATTAGTTGTTGATCAATTTGTCGCCTTCATTGTTCCAAGAATACAAAGCACGGATTTCTTCACCGACTTTTTCACATGGATGTTCAGCAGCTTTCTTACGCAAAGCCTTAAAGTGAACTTGTCCACCAGCAGGAGACATATCAAGCAAGAAATCTTTAGCGAATGTTCCATCTTGGATATCACTTAATACCTGACGCATCGCTTTCTTAGTGTCTTCAGTAATGATCTTTGGTCCAGTGATGTAATCACCATATTCTGCTGTATTCGAAATTGAATAACGCATTCCCGCAAATCCAGATTGATAGATCAAATCAACGATCAATTTCATTTCATGGATACATTCAAAATAAGCATTACGAGGATCATAACCTGCTTCACACAATGTTTCGAAACCAGCTTGCATCAATGCACATACACCACCACAAAGAACAGCTTGTTCACCGAATAAGTCGGTTTCCGTTTCTGTACGATATGTTGTTTCCAACAATCCAGCACGAGCACCACCGATTGCAGCACCATATGCCTTTGCGATATCCCAAGCATGTCCAGTTGCATCTTGTTCAACAGCGATCAAGCATGGTGTTCCTTTTCCTTCCAAGTACTCTGAACGAACTGTATGTCCTGGAGCCTTAGGAGCGATCATTGTAACATCGACATCCTTTGGTGGAACGATACATCCAAAATGAATGTTGAATCCATGCGCAAACATCAACATGTTGCCTGGTTCCAAGTTTGGTTCGATATCTTTCTTATACATATCTGCTTGTTTTTCATCATTGATCAAGATCATGATGATATCTGCTTGTTTTGCTGCCTCTGCAGAAGTATATACTTTTAAACCTTGTTCTTCTGCTTTTTTCCAAGATTTAGATCCTTTATACAATCCAACGATGACATCTGCACCACTTTCTTTTAAGTTCAATGCATGTGCATGTCCCTGTGATCCATAACCAATGATGGCAATTTTCTTTCCATCCAAATAAGATAGATCACAATCACTTTCATAAAAAATTCTTGCTTGTTCTGCCATGTTCTTTTCCTCCTTCATGGTAAGTTGTCATACAACTTTATGTGTTGTTGTATGACAATCATAAAACGCTTCAAGCCAATTGTCAATCAAAGATTTGTTTTTTCTACCGAAATTTCTTCACGAATCAAAGTATGATGCAAATGGATCAATACCGCACTACGCAATGCTGGTCCATCCCGATGTTTTAAAAACTCCATGATCAAAATATGATCGGCATATGCATCTTGTGCGATCAATTCCAAATTCGCATGAAATTCAAATGTTTTTTCGATGGTTTCCTTGATGACCATGATAAAATTATTCAAAAATTCATTATGAGCCGCACGAATGATCGACGAATGAAATTCCGTTTCGGTACTAATGCGTTCTTGAGCCGTAGGATCCAACAAAATCAAATGTTGCACCGTTTCACCGAGCTTTAAAATATGCGCAATCTCCTCATCTGTCGCCCTTTGACAAGCCAATTCCGCCGCTTGTGGTTCGATCATCAATCGCGTTTCAAATAAATCATGCAACGTCACTTTCATGGATTGCACCTCTTGCATATCCAGTTGAGAATCCGTTTTGATATCTCCCTGATTCACCACAAAAGTGCCATTTCCTCTTTCCACTCGCAACAAGCCTTCTGAGACTAAAATACGAATTGCTTCCCGCAAAGTGGTTCGACTGATCCCCATTTGAATTGAAAGTTGATTTTCATTGGGTAATTTCTGACCCGGCATGTAGACATGATTGGTCAAGATAGATTCTCTAAGTTGATCAGCTGTTTTTTGAGATAAAGTTTGATTTGCCATAAAACAACTATATCCCAAAACATCAGACAACTCAAATTATTTATAAGACAACTTAAAAAAAAGAAGGCCAAAGCCTTCTTACGCAGCCGTATTCCAACCTAAGCTTGGATCATATTCCGATGTATCATAATCATAAGGTGTGGTTGGTGTATACGTATTGTTGTTGTCTTCATATGTTCCATTGTAGGAGTCATTCGCATTGGCATCATACGTATTTGTGCTCGGATCCGTGGTTGTCTGTTGTTGCGTTGTTGTTGATTCCTGTGTCGTGATATCTTCACTCGTAGACCAAACAACTTTTACCTTAAATTTCTTTGTTCTTTCATTGCCCGATGTATCAGACGCTGTTACTTTGGCCGTATACGTACCCGGTGTATTAAAATCTACAGCACTTGTATCAAACGATAATGTGACTTTCGTTTGATCCTTCGCTTTAAATTTCTTGCTGAAGTCATAGCTATCATCACCCACAGTGACTTTCACGCTCGTCGGTGCCTTGGTAAACGTCGGTTTTTTCGTATCCGAAATAGTGACACGCAAATATTTGACTTGTTTACCTGCAACCGAATCAAACGAAGCCTTCACAATATAAACCCCTGGCTTGTTCTTATTGATCTTACTGGTATCTACCTTAAAAGAATAAGCATTGCGACTCAAAACATCCGTCGCTTTGATATCAATCTTTTGACCCAATTCATAATGCAAGCTGGTATTGCTCCATTCCGGCATCATACGCAATTGAATATTAAAGATCAAAACAACCATAAAAGCTAAAGCTAAAACGATGGCTATCGCAATTCGTAATTTTGAACCTCTATCTAAATTTGATGACATATTATCGCTCCTTTTCTTTGGCCAGAAAAACATATGCCTCGATTTCCATCGCATCCATCAAATGTGCAAACGCATGCAAAGAACGCTCTCTTTGATTTCCACCTAATAAAAATCGATTCACAATATAATCATTTGGACAATGCAATTCAATTTTGTTTTCTGATTCCAAAAACGCAAATCGAATCCAACAATCACAAGATTGGCTTTCTCCTTCTACAAAAACATCTGGACAAACCAATCCGCGAAGGTCCGGATCATGAAAACCATCAAAAGTTTTGGCATCTACATCCTGATAGTGACAAACATTTTGATAATCTTTCTTTTCATATGTCTCCAAATTTTGTATTTTAGCTAGATCCCGTAAAGCCCAGACTTGGATCATGGCACAAACAACATCATGATTCAATGGAAACGTAGGAACATATGTGCAACACACCTGCCGTTTATTGATTTCTTTGATGTTGGAAATATCAATTCTATTCATTTCCATTGTATCATCCTCCCATGTACCCATTGTACACTATCCCCCATAAAATAAAAAATAGATACCCAAAAGTATCCTTAAATTTGGACTCGAATCAAAGTCATATTATCTTGTGAGCCGGCATGCAATGCCATTTGAAAAATTTGTTCGATCGATGTATTTTGATCCAATGCATGAGCTAATTCATCCACAGATAAAGACTCCAGTACACCATCTGAACCAAAAACCAATTGATCCCTTGCTTGAATAGACAAAGAATGCGCATAGTAAGCCGTTAAATACCCCATACAAGAAGTAATCACATGCGGATAGCCTTCTAAAATATGCGGTTTTGATAAAAGCATCAAAGTATGATCCCGAAACAAAAAAATCGGACTATCTCCCACATTAAAATACGTAAGTCGTTTTTTTTCGATATATCCACCCGAAACCGTGCACATGGATCCATTCATCCTTTTTTTGATTGTTTGATCCATGGCTTGCAATGTCTTTTGAATGTCTTGCCCTTGCCAGTCTGCCAATTGTTGACAAGTAAAACGAGCAGCCCGCAAAGGAGCATTCGAAGTAGAAACCCCATCCGCAACAAACAATCCCACATGATCTTTCGCATGTCGTGTATGGATCCAACTTGATGGCATGATCAACTTTCGACCTTTCTGATATACACCAAAATAATCTTCATTCTGTGCTTTTTTCCCAGCTATGCTGAATGCTTGAATTTTCATTACTTGTATTATATAAAAAAACACAAAAAAGGGCATCCTAGATACCCTCACCTTTGATAATTTGTACCAATATTTCTACCATTTGTGCCATTTTAGAAAGAGAAGCAAATTCCCGTGGTCCATGATGAAGAAACGTTCCCGTACCCAGATTGGGGCAAGCCAATCCCTTTTCACTCAACATCGCGCCATCCGTTCCGCCACGAATCGGGATGGATACCGCTTCCAAGCCACAGCGCGCCATCGCTTTTTTCGCCCGATATACTGGCGTCTTATCGGTCATAAATTCGGCCATATTATGATATTGATCATGCATTTCGATGGAAAATCTTTGTCCATACTTGTCATTTAAAGCATCGACAACATTGTTCATCAACGCTTTCTTACGTGCAAATTTTGTGGCATCATGATCACGAATGATATAGACCATCTTTGCCTTGGCCACATCACCCTCCAGCTTTAATAAATGAAAGAACCCTTCTCTACCTTGCGTATGGGCTGGCGTTTGATTATGCGGAATACAATGGGCAAAATCCATCGCCAACAAAGAAGCATTCACTAATTTATCTTTACCTTCGCCAGGATGAATTGCGGTTCCTTTGATCGTGATCGTCGCTTGGGCTGCATTAAAATTTTCATATTCAACATTATCAATACGATCGCCATCGATCGTATATGCATAATCGACTGGAAACTTCTGCAAATCAAATGTATCCGTACCACGACCAATTTCTTCATCCACAGTAAACGCAACACAAATCTTACCATGTGGTAACGATCGTATTTGTTCGATAGCCGTAAGAATAATGGCGATCCCCGCTTTATCATCTCCACCCAATAAGGTATTTCCATCCGTTACGATCAAGTCATCGTGGATACATGTCTTCAATACCGGATAGATGTCCGGATCGATCACAAGTCCATTCTTTAAAGTAATCGATTGCCCATCATAATCACGAATCATCTGTGGTTCCACCCTGGCTCCACTGATTTCAGTTGCTGTATCCATATGAGCTAAAAGCCCAATGGAATCGTCCGCTTTGGTGGCATTTAATGTTGCATAAACAATCCCATCGTTTCCTTGTTCAACATGATCAAACAAGGAAAGACATTCTTTATACAATTGATTCGATAATTCCCATTGTTTTGCGGTACTGGGAATTGTCGTACTTTCTTCATTGGATTGGGTATCATACGATATATACCGCAAAAAACGATTGGCAACACTCATAATAACACCTGCGCTAGTGACGGTACGATTTGTTTTTTCCGAGAAACAAATTGCTGATCGGCAAAACGAGCTACGGCCGGTGCCACATCTTGTGCTAGATCACCGACACATAAGAAACGAGAGCCATTGCCTTCTACATTGGTAAAGACCATCATCAATAAATCATAATGAAGCTTTTTGTTTTCTTGTTCCATAAATGCCTTAAAATCTTTTTCGATATAATCTACATCATCCAGATTATAAGTAAATACTTGTGAAATATCGATACGATGACCACTCAAGATATATTCTTTTGTATCGTTATACAATAAGTTTTTAAATTCCTTTCCCTTGATAGTTGCCGTATTTTCAAATAGTTCTTTTGCCATGTCGTTCAAACACAATCCATATTCTTTTTCCAAATATGCCTTTAGATCTATATCTATTTGTGTTGTTGTCGGTGAATGAAAATTTAATGTATCACTGATCATGCCATAGGCACATAACATGGCTATTTCATTGGACATATGAATATGGGCTTCGCGATACATCATCGCAACGATCGAGCAAGTACTACCAATAATCATATTTCGAAACGAAATGGGACGACTTGTTTCAATATCACCAATACGATGATGATCCACGATTTCCACAATTTCAGCCGTCTCAATATCATCAATCGATTGTTTGACTTCATTATGATCAACCAAGATAAATTTTTTCTTTTCACTCTTCAACAAATGATATCGTGCAACCGAACCCACCAAATGATTCTGAAAAAGGACGGGATAACTCGAATGACGCGTTTTCAACATTTCACTTTCCACTTGCTCCACAAATTCCGATTGACTAAAAGATATGATCTTTTCTTTTGGCGTCATGATAAAAGATACCGGAATGGAACGATAAATCATTTGGATCACTTTCATGATATTGTAGGGCGTCTGGATCAATGTTGCACCCTTTTGTTTGGCAATTTCGATGATATAATCCGATGGACGATAATTTTGCGTACAAACAATGACAGCACAACCACGAACGATACTCTTAAACATATCATCTTCATGATCATCCAAGACCATGATGGCCCCTTCCAAATTTCTTTCATTCAACCGTTTATCCGATATGCGCACATATCCACTACGACAAAGATTTCCCTCATAAATAAATTGACCTTTTAAAGCACGGACAATATTTGCTAGAGGGGTATCTTTTAATAAATCTTTGGTGATGCTCACATCCTGCATCTGGATCTTTGAAATGTCATTGATCGTACAAATACCTAGATATTCATCTTCTTCATTAACGACATATAATGTTTTTACATGATGCTCTAAACAAACATCCCAAGCAAAACGAATCGTATCGTCTGGATGCACCCGAACAGCTTCATCAATTTCGATTTCAGATAAAGAACATTTGGCAGTATTCATATATAGTGGCGGTTGTATGCCTACTTTATCTAATATAAATGAAGTTTCTGGACTTAAATGTCCAATTCGACCGGCTACGGCATGAATTCCTTGGGCTTCTTTAAAGGCCGTAAGCGCCAATGCAGAACATATCGCATCCGTATCTGGATGTTTATGTCCTATTACGTAAATTGGTAAACTCATAAATTTCCTCGTTTTCTAATAGTCTGTATCTATTATAACAAAATTTATAGCGCTTTCACGGTTTCGCACATATTTTAAAAAAAGAGCACATCGTGCTCTTAGTCCATATCCTTATTTCACTGCGTCTTTCAAAGTTTTTGCTGCTTTGAATTTAACGCTCTTCGAAGCAGGAATCTCAATCTTTTCCTTCGTCATTGGGTTAATACCTGTACGAGCTGAACGTTGAGCCAAGGTAAATTTTCCAAAGCCAAATACATCAACGGTTCCATCATTTTTCAATGTATCAGCAATCGTATCAAATACGCTTTGTACATATGCAGTCGCATCTTTTTTCGAAATACCATACTCTTCAGCTAATGCATTAGCTAAGTCTTGTTTTTTTACCACTTCTGCCATGATAATTGTTCCTCCTTTAATTCTTGAACGCGCTTATTGTAACACTTACAAACTGAAAAGAAAAGCTAAAACCGCACGTGGAAAAATTGACATATTCTTTCCATTGGTAAGCCCACAACATTGGAATACGATCCATCGATCCATTCCACAAAATCGCATTCTTGGATTCCATATGCACCGGCTTTATCCATACAAGAACCACTATTTACATACCGATTGATTTCATCATTCGATACATCACGAAAATGGACCTTGGTCGTTTCCACAAACGGATAACACTGATGATCTTTGATGATACAAACCCCCGTTTTCACTTCATGGGTTTGATTGGATAATGCATGCAGACATCTTTTTGCTTCGTTTTTATTTTTCGGTTTTCCTAACCGTTTTCCTTGAAAATAAACGATCGTATCCGCACCAATCACAACATAGTCCGGATACACATCCGCAACATCCATAGCCTTTGTTTGCGCTACTTTCATTAAAGCTTCATCAATGGGTAAGCTTTCATCAAATACCTCTTCTACTTTGGCAGGTTCCACTTCAAAGCGAAAATGAGCCTGTTCCAATAATTCTTTTCTTCGCGGTGAATTCGAAGCCAATACTATTTTCATGAATCCTCCTCAAATCCAATGGGTGCTTTTTTTAAGAGTAGACGCCCACACCCTATACAAACACATCCTAAGATCACTATGACTGTGATCACGATGCGAATGACTAATTGTGAAAAAACCGTTTCTGGTAACATATCAATCATAAAGTCTACACCTGGGGTCAATAACCAATACTCATTGGTAAAGAAGACTTGATGAAAATGCGTCCAGAAATCCGTAAAATCGGTCAAGATCCACATTCCTAAGATCCCAATCAATATCAGAAAACCGATACACGCACGTAAATATCCCTTCGCCAAAAAGAATTTGCCATTTTTCTTACGATACATACATATCCCAATCCCAATGGCTGCCATCGATAGGATGTTTCTGACCATCATCGCATTTTGATAAAATTGTTTCACATCCTTCATATGGGTCGTTTCACGCCAATCAAAAGCTTTGCGTTTCGTTTTGGATTGGGTAATGGTCACTTGAATGTCTTGTCGATCATCTTTTAGATAATCCAACAATACCGTAATACAACGATCCAGGTCACGATCTGAAACATCCAAACGCGCCGCTAGATCCATACGATCATAGATGTGATAATAAAAACTTGGTTGAAGCGCCCAAAGTCGCACGCTCCATAAAAGAACGGCAACAATGACACACCAACCAAAAAGTAAACAGATCCATTTTTTCATCTTATTCTACAGCAACCAGATCTACTTTATCGATGACATCTAGATTTGACAATAAATGCAAGAAAACGTCGATCGTGACATCCATATCGGTGATATCCAAGGTCAAAGATAAAGTATGGATCCCATTGATAGGTATTGTTTGATTGATCGCTAAGATATTCCCATTTTTAGAAGCTACTAAATTCAATACTTTGGATAAAGACCCTGCTTGTTGAGAGATGATCATCGTAATGACCGCTCGGCGACGAGATGTTTCATCATTGAAAGAAAAAACAGCATCTTTATATTTATAATACGTACCACGTGATACACCAACCGCTTTTACAGCTTCACTAATGCGTTTGACCTTTCCTGACTGCAACAAGTTACGTGCTTCTATGACTTTTTCTAATACATCTGGCAATATATCTGAGGAAACGACATAATACTTACTCATACTCTATATACGCTCCTTTTTGAGAAATTTGTACATGATGCCAAGGAACAACCAATGTACTGGCAAGATCATCTAATTTTTTCTTGTCTTTTGAAATCGCAAGCATCGAACTACCCGAACCAGAAATCCACATGGATAAATCATGTGCTTGACAATAGGCATGAATCCCTTCATATTCTGGGATCAAATCTTTTCTATAGGGTTCATGTAAATAATCAACGCAACTCAGAAATAAAGCTTCTTCATCTCCTGTTTGTAAAGCTTGCTCAAACACCAAAGCATGGGCCACTTGTTGTTTGGCCTGATCAAACGAAATCGATGGTGGCAAAACTTTTCGTGCTGCTTTGGTCGATATGGTTTCTTTTGGCACGATGGCCAAGATCTGCCAATTTGCGGTTGGAAGATAGGTCATATGAGGTATCCCATCGATCATGATGGATACCGTAGCTGCACCAAAAATTGCTGGTGCCACATTATCTGGATGACCTTCAATATCGGTCGCAATTTTTAATACATCCGCTTTTGTTAACGATGTATGAAACCAGGCATTCGCACCTAAGATTCCTGCAACAATGCATGTGGCCGAAGACCCAAAACCATGACTGAACGGAATATCCGTTTGAATGTGCAAATGAACGGCTGGTTTTTTTACATCCAATATTTCGCAAGTTCGATAAAATGCTTGCAGGACTAAATTGTCTGGTGTCCCAAATTGAGGATCACAACCAGAAATCCATGTCGTATGTGCAACATCAAATGTAAAGGTTGACCACCAATCTAGAGCAATCCCCATACAATCAAAACCAACACAACAATTGGCCGATGTAGCAGGGACACACACTTTAATCATGAAACAACTCCTCAATATAATTGGCGACATCTTGTTTCATATCATCGATTGAAATGACATCTTTATGTAGAATTGGTAAATCATTCAATTCAGCCAATCCCTTTGGTGTTTTTTCATGGGCATAGTCTTCCAATTTTTTCATGGCCTGCATCGGATCTGCTTCTTTTACGCCAATGGCATCCAATACATCTTGGGCAAATTTATAAGGACTGGCGGTAGCCAAAGTCACCATTGGACGCTCCTTAGCTGCTTTACCAATTTCATACCCAATTGCAGAATGAGGATCCAAAATTTCGTTCGTTTCTTGATACGTTTTACCAATGACCGCTTTGGTTTGTACATCATCAATATAACCACAATCAAATAAGGATTGGATCTTTTTCAACAAATCCGCTGGAATTTGATATTTCCCGGTTTGCGCCAATTCATCCATGCAACCTTTCACAAAGTCTGCATCACAATTGGATACATAATAGAGCAAGCGTTCCAAATTCGAACTAATCAAAATATCCATACTTGGTGAGATGGTTTGAATAAATTCACGATTTCGATCATAAATACCCGTTGTTAAAAAATCAGTCAACACATGGTTCGCATTGGAAGCAACATAGAATTTTTCAACAGGCAATCCCATCAAGTAGCCATAATAACCGGCTAACACATCACCAAAATTACCAGTAGGAACACTATAAGAAATCTTATCTCCCAATTGGATCACGCCTTGGTTGACCAATTGCTTATAGGCTTCAAAATAATAAACAATTTGCGGAACCAAGCGACCAATATTGATAGAATTCGCACTGGTCAAACGCACATGATATTTGGCAGCCACTTCACGCAAATCAGGATCCAAGAATAATTCTTTTACCTTGCTTTGCGCATCATCAAAATTACCTTTCACACCATATACTTTGACATTCTTGCCTCGTTGGGTGACCATTTGACGATATTGTACCTGACTGACTTTATGATCGGGATAAAAAACCACAATACCCGTATCTTTTACATCTTGAAAACCAGCCAAAGCTGCCTTGCCGGTATCACCGCTAGTTGCCGTAAGGATCAAGGCTTTCTGATGTGCCGATCGTAAGGCGACCGACATCAATTGAGGAAGCAAAGTCAAGGCAACATCCTTAAAGGCAGATGTAGGTCCATGGAATAATTCCAATACATACACATCACCTACTTTACGTAGTGGGGTGATGTCTGGTGAAGAAAAGGTGTTCCCATAGGCATTGGCCACACATTGTTCCAATTCTTCTTTGGTGAAATCAGGTAATAAATGATGCAAAATATATACAGCATTTTCTTGATAACTTTGTTTACAAATCGTAGTCAAATCTAATTGTACTTGAGCTAGTTCTGGCCAAACATATAATCCTCCATCCGGAGAAATACCTTCAAAAATGGCTTGTTTACTAGTGATTTTTCGATCTCTATTTCGAGTAGATTCGTATACTTCGTGCATGTCAAATCCTCCTTGAAAATCTACATCTCCTATGATACAATGTCCACAATGCAAAAACAAGTGTTTTCAAACTGAAACTTTTTTCTTGCATCATGTACACCATTCGTACACAAAATCTTAATGATAGATATGGAGACTAGCATGTTAAAAATCACAAAATTTGGTGGTAGCAGTGTCGCAAACGCAACACAATTTAAAAAAGTAAAAAATATTGTAAAGTCAGATCCTGCTCGTCAATATGTTGTTGTCAGTGCCCCAGGACGGCGTACGGCAAGCGATAATAAAATTACCGATTTGCTCTATCTATTAGATGCACATCGTCATTATCATGTCGATGCTTCGAATGTCACCAAGATCATTCGCGAGCGTTTTTTATCGATCAAAGAAGAATTAGGCTTACAACTAAATATGGAAAAAGAACTCGATGAGTTCTTTGCGAATTTATCCAAAATGACCCAAGCCGAAATTGTCAGTCGTGGCGAATATTTCTGTGCCAAAATGATGGCTGAATATTTAGGCTATGCCTTTGTTGACGCTGCCGATGTCATTCGTTTTAAAATGGATAAAAGCATCGACTGGGAAGCAACGACCGCAAAAGTAAAAGCCAAATGTGCAAAATATGACCATTTTGTCTTTCCTGGCTTCTATGGAACCGATGCCAATGGTCATATCCAAACTTTCCCTCGTGGTGGTGGAGATATAACCGGTGCTGTCTTGGCACGTTGCATTGATGCTGATATTTATGAAAACTGGACCGATGTTTCTGGTTTCTTGATGGCAGATCCACGCATTGTCAAGAATCCTGAACCCATTACGCATATCACGTATTCGGAATTGCGTGAATTATCGTATATGGGAGCCAGCGTATTGCATGAAGATGCCATTTTCCCGGCCAAAGAGAAAAATATACCGATCCATATTTTAAATACCAACCGGCCACAAGACAAAGGAACGATCATTCAAGAAAATATCGATCAACCAAGTGAATATCCCATTACGGGCATTGCCGGTAAGACCGGTTTCACAAGCATTCTTGTCTATAAGAAACATATGTCCAATGAAGTGGGTTACATTCGTAAAGTCTTATCCATCTTAGAAGATTATCGCATTTCGATTGAACATATTCCAAGTTCCATTGATTCCTTCAGCATTGTAGTTGCAGATAAAGATGTAGAAGATATATTATATGAAATGGTCGCACGTATCAAAACAGAATTAAAACCTGATCGTGTACGTGCAAAATCCGGTCTTGCTTTGATTTCAACCGTTGGTCGTAACATGTCATCCAAACCAGGTACTTCTGGTCGTTTATTTGGCGCACTAGGTTCCAATCATATCAATATCAGCATGATTGCTCAAGGCAGTGATGAAATGAATATTACAGTGGGTGTCAAAGAAGAAGATTTCAAAAAGACCATTCAAGTCATTTATGACACGTTTGTTACAAAAGAAGGAGAATAGATCATGAAAATCGCAATTGTTGGTGCAACCGGTGCTGTAGGTCAGCAAATGTTGCAATGTTTAGAAGAAAGAAACGTTCCTGGTGAATTGAAATTATTAGCTTCCGCTCGTTCGGTTGGTAAAACATTTACATATAAAGGTCAAGAAATTGCTGTTGAAGAACTTTGTGAAGACTCTTTTCAAGATGTCGATTATGCTTTGGGGGCAACTGGCAATGATATCACAAAAAAATGGATGCCCTGGGCACAAAAAAATCATGTGATCGTAGTGGATAATTCCAGTGCTTATCGTTTAGATAAAGATGTCCCTTTGGTCATCCCGGAAATCAATCCAGAAGATATTCAAAATCATCATGGTTTGATTGCCAATCCCAATTGTGCAACCATCATTGCGTTGGTTGCTTTAAATGCCCTTCGTAAAGAATTTGGCATCAAACGCATGATCGTTTCTACGTATCAAGCCGTTTCGGGGGCAGGTGTGAAAGGTATCCACGATCTAGAAGTACAGTCCAAAGATCCAAGCGTACCTAGTACGGCTTTCCCTTATCAAATTGCTTATAACTTAATTCCTCAAATTGGTGATTTTGATGATCAAGGCATCTCTAAAGAAGAATGGAAAATGCAAAATGAAGGTCGTAAGATCTGGCATGATGAAAACTTGCTCGTTAGTTGTACTTGTGTTCGTGTGCCTATCTTCCGTAGTCATAGCGAAAGCATTTTCATCGAATGTGAAAAAGAAGTGGATGTTGAAAAAGCTCGCGCATTGATCAATCAAGCGGCCGGATGTGTCTTAAAAGATGATCCTAAAAAGGGTATCTATCCAATGCCATTGGATACAACCAATCAAGATCTTGTCTATGTTGGTCGTTTCCGTAAGGATATCTCCGATCCAACTGGCCATAGCTTATCGCTATTCTGCTGTGGCGATCAGATTCGCAAAGGTGCTGCCACCAACGCTGTACAAATCTTACAAGAATTGATCAAGTAACAAAACCCAGACCATTCTGGGTTTTTTCTTATGCAGAAAAAAAGTCGTGTATTTCACACGACTAATGACGAACATGGACATAAGCAATCAATGGTGATGAACACTGTACACTGGTAATAACGGTTTGGTTCCCATTCCATCCTCCATGGACAGCCTGGCCATTACCAATATAGACGGAAACATGTCCTTGATACACACAGATATCACCCGGAACTGGATTGTCCGTTCGGTCCCCTAAGGACAAGTATTCTTCTGGCCATCCATGAAAATCAATGCCTACCGCTTTTAATGAATTCGTGACAAGCATCGTACAATCTTGGCTCACTCCCACTTGTGCTTTAGCCGCTTGGGCAATTTTGTCATAAAAATCATCTTTATTGACATGAACAGTCAATGTGGTTTCTGCCTGGCCACCTGATTTATTGGTTGCGGTAGCCGTTACTGTATATGTACCAATTTTAGAATAATCGACACTGCCTGAAAAAGAAAGGGTCGCATCTTCATCTGTGGATACATAAGAAGATAGATCCACTGTTTTATTTTCAACAGTATCGATCGTAGTTTGGCTAACTTCTAAATTTGGTTTTGGTGCCACTACAGATACTGTCGTTTTCTTCTGTTCTGTTGATGGCAATATTGTATTCTTTTTCGAAAGTTTAAAAACGACGTTTTGGTCCCCTTTTTCATCGAGCTCCAATCCCGAAACTTCCATTCGGTATGTTTTCGATTCATAAGTCATGACCTCTTGGTCTTGAATCAAACTTGTATTTTTGTACTTCATAGTTCCCATGTTTTCGGTATACATTTTTTCGAAAACCGGAATGACTGAACTCTTATCTTTATAATCAACTTTGTATGTGCTCCCCTCGTTGGCAAATACAGGTGTGGCCAATGAACCTAGGCATGAAATAGATGCGAAAATCATGGCCCATCTTTTTGCGTAACGCATTAAATCCCTCCATTCTTTCATAAAGCCTTTTTTATGTAATCATGAATTTCCATCAAATTCCACTTTTTAGCCTAAAAACACACAATTTCACACAGGATTTCCCACTTTTTGAGACAAAATAAAGAAAAAGCGCTTCCATTTTACCACTTCTGGAAGCACTTGATTTTCTTATGGTGCGGCCGATGCGATTTGAACGCACACAGAAATAATTTCCACAGCCCCCTCAAAGCTGCGTGTCTACCGATTCCACCACGACCGCGTGTAGTCTTATTTTAATCTATTTTTTCCAATTTGGCTACACATTCTATACCATTTGTTTGACAAAATAAATCGACGGGTTGCACATATTGGCAATCATAGCCCACCTGTGCAAAACTTTGGATATCTCGTGCTAATGTCTTTGGGTTACAAGACACATAGATCACACGTTGTGGATCTAATTTCGCAATATCTTCAATGCCTTGTTTATTCATCCCTTTTCGTGGTGGATCCACAAAAACAACATCAACATTTTGTTTTTGTTCTTTCATGGCATGTGCAAACTGACTGGCATCCATACAATAATAAGACCCATTATGGAGATCGTTTAACGCATAATTTTCTTTCGCATTTTCCACCGCTTCGGGCACAATTTCTACCCCAATCACTTGTTTCACATAAGAGGCCGCCATCATTCCAATGGTTCCGGTTCCAGCATAGAGATCGATGACCGTCATGGATGGATCCAAGCAAGCTGCCTGCAACGCTTGTTGGTATAAGACTTCCATTTGCATCGAATTGACTTGAAAAAACGCTTTGAAATGCAAACGTACTTGGTTTTCGAAACAGGTAGCCAAGATATATGGCTTTCCATATAATACCTCGTACTCTTCGCCTAAGATCACATTGTCTTTTCGCGTATTTCGATTATAAACAATGCTTGCCACATGATCAAATGTAGCCACACAATCTTTCACCAATGGCTCCCAATCGTTTTTTTGTTGACCAATCAAAACAATTTGTGATTGGTGCGTGGACGAACAATATCGTATATATATATGTCGTAAACCTTGTGCGAGTCGAGGTGTTAAATGTTGTTGAAACCATTCATACAAGTCATTGATCACAGGATCTTGAATGGCACAGCGTTGAATAGGAACAATGTCATTGGAATGTAGACGATAAAAACCCATGACCACCTTATCCGAATGAATCTGAATCGGAAATTGGGCCTTATTCCGATAGGCATAGGGTGTATTCATGCCCAATGGATATCGAACTTCTTGTTCCGGCATCCAATCCTGTACCATTTTTTGTTTATAAGCCAATTGAGCTGGATAGCGCATATGTTGCAACTGACATCCACCACACGTCTTAGCAACCGGACAAACCGGTTCGATCCGATCCGGACTGGGCTTGATGACTTCTATCAATCGTGCATAGGCATATTTTTTACAAACCTTCGTGATTCCTACTTTTACTTCTTCTTGAGCTAATACATTGGGAACAAAAACAACCCATCCATCAATACGAGCCACGCCATAAGCCATATTCGTTAGATCAAGGATCTGGGTCGTATATACTTCATTTTTCTTCATGTTCACATTCTAAACAATTTATTTGTAGATATCAATTGACGAATGCGTATATTCGTTGTATATATATTTAGCATGCTAAATAATAGGAGGAGTTATGTTTCATTATGGATATTATTTTAAGCATATTAACATAGAAATTAATAAATATATTCAGCAACGTTTGCAATCGTTTGATTTGACCAAACCACAATTGGATATTTTATTTATTCTACATCAACAAGAGGATCATCGCATCACCTTAAAAGAACTACAAGATCAGTTGCAACTTTCGTATCCGACCCTAACGGGGCTTGTCCATCGGTTGGAATACAAAGGCTATGTCTATCGCAGTCTCAGTAAGAAAGATAAACGAATTCGGTATATCAATGAAACGGAAGAGGCACAAAAGATCCATCATCAAATTTGTCTTGTATTTGAAGATATGGAATCGCAATTGATGAAAAATATCGATGTAGATTCCCAAGCGTCATTACGATCGATGCTGATACAAATTTTACAAAATATAGAAATGGAGGAAAAACCATGTTAAAAACGATTCTTTCTGAACTAAAAGAATACAAACGTGCTACCATTGTTACCCCGTTGTGGGTCATTGTCGAAGCCTTGATGGAAGTTTTTATTCCCTATCAATTAGCCATCATGGTCGATGAAGGCATTCAAAAAGGCAATCTACACGTTGTTGGTATAAGTGCTGCATTGATGTTGGCCGCTGCTATCCTTTCTTTATATTGTGGGTTCCAAAGTGGTAAATATGCAGCCTATGCATCCACTGGATTTGCGAAAAATCTTAGAAAAGCGGAATATAAAAATATTTCCAATTTTTCTTTTAAAGAAATTGATCACTATTCCACGGGTTCATTGATCACGCGTATGACAACCGATGTTACCAATGTGCAAATGGCATTCATGATGGTCATTCGTACATGTGCTCGTGCACCCATGATGCTCATTGCTTCTTTGGTGATGACCTTTTTGATCAATCGCAAGATCGCCCTGATTTTTTTAGGCGTCAGTCTTTTTCTCGCCCTTGTCTTATTTGGCGTCATCTTTATTGTCCGTCCCATCTTCAATCGTTTATTCAAAAAATACGATGCCTTAAATGCACGTATCCAAGAAAATATAACCGGTATTCGAGTCGTCAAATCCTTTGTGCGGGAACCTTATGAAATTCATAAATTTGAAGATACCAGCCAAAACTTATTCAAGATACAACGATTAGCGGAACGTATCTTAAGCATCAACTCACCAGCCATGCAACTTTCTGCTTATATCATGATTTTAGGGATTGCCTGGGTTGGTGCTCACATGATCGTGAGTTCCCAATTGACAACCGGTCAATTAATGACTTTATTGACCTATGTCATGAACATCTTATTCGCATTGATGATGTTATCGATGGTCGTCGTCATGGTATCGATGTCCATTGCTTCTGGTCAAAGAATCAGTGAAGTATTAACGCAAAAAAGTTCGATCGTGTCCCCTGAAAATGCGATCAATTCGGTTGCCGATGGCAGCATTCAATTTGATCATGTCTATTTTGATTATGGTAAAAACGATAAAGAAGATGAGCATGTTTTGAGTGATATCAATATTTCCATTCCTACTGGTTCGACCGTGGGCATATTTGGTGCTACCGGAAGCTCAAAATCAAGTTTTGTTCAATTGATTCCTCGTCTATATGATGTCACGTCCGGATCCATCCGAGTCGGTGGTATCGATGTTCGAAAGTATGATCTGGAAGTGTTGCGTGATAATGTCGCCATGGTCCTTCAAAAAAATATCTTGTTTTCTGGTTCTATCAAAGAAAATATGCGTTGGGGAAATCCAAATGCGAGTGATGAAGAAATTCTAGAAGCTTGTCAGTGGGCACAGGCCGATGAATTTATTCAAAAAATGCCTGAAAAATACGATAGTCATATTGAACGTGGTGGAGCCAATGTTTCGGGTGGCCAACGACAACGTTTATGTATTGCCCGTGCTTTATTGAAAAAACCAAAAATCTTGATCTTGGATGATTCTACCAGTGCTGTTGATACCAAGACAGATGCGTTGATTCGTCAGGCTTTTAAAGAAAAAGTACCCCATATCACACGCTTGATCATTTCTCAACGAATCAGTTCCATCCAAGATGCGGATATGATCATTGTTTTAAACAATGGAAAGATCGATGCCATCGGTAATCATGAAACCTTATTGAAGACATCACCAACATATAAAGAAACATTTGAAGCTCAACAAGAAGGAGGAGGTGATTTTGATGAAGCAGAATAGTTTAGTCCGTATCGTAAAAGAAGTCATTCATAATTATCCTATACATTGTCTACTCGTATTGATCTTCATCATCCTTTCATCATTGGCCAGTGTCTATGGCAGTATGTTCCTGCAACAATTGGTCGATGACTACATTACCCCATTGATTGATCAGACCCATCCCAATTACACGCCTTTGTTTCATGCACTGATCCAAGTTTCCATCATTTTTCTGATTGGTGTATTCGCAAACTGGTTATTTAATTTTCTATGTGTGACCATTTCCGTTGGCTCTTTAAAGAAATTACGTGATGGCTTATTTAAACACATGGAAACCTTGCCTATTGGCTACTTTGATACCCATGCCCATGGGGACATCATGTCAGTCTATACCAATGATATTGATACGCTACGTCAATTATTATCGCAAAGTATTCCGATGGCTCTTTCTTCATTGATCACGATCATTACCGTATCGATTTCCATGTTGATCTTAAATATTCCTCTGGCCTGTGTCACTTTTGCGGTTGGTGCTTTGATGATCCTTGTTTCCAAAAATGTGTCAAAAAAATCCAGCACCTATTTTATTCGCCAACAAAAAGATCTGGGTACGGTCAACGGATTTATTGAAGAAATGATCGAAGGAAGTAAAGTCATCAAAGTCTTCAATCATGAACAAGCATCGATTGAGGAATTTAATCAATATAATGAAGATTTGTTTCATGCCGCCGACCAAGCCAATAAATATGCCAATGTCCTAATGCCAATCTTAGGTAATATGGGCTATATATCTTTAGTATTAAATGCGTTAGTAGGATCTATCTTAGCCATCAATCATATGGGTGGCTTAACTTTAGGAACCATTGCGGCTTTTATCCAGTTGAACCGATCTTTCAATGGTCCCATTGGTCAGATTTCAACCCAATTAAATGCGATCGTCATGGCTCAAGCCGGTGCGCAACGAATCTGTGAACTCCAAGATGCTGTAAGCGAAGTCGATGATGGCCGAGTCACCTTGGTCAATATGAAACAAGATGAACAAGGAAATTGGCATGAATGCCATGAAAATACAGGTCATTGGTTCTGGGCGCATCCACGTAAAAATGGAACCGAATATGTTGAATTAAAAGGTGATGTTCGCTTCTTGGATGTTTCCTTTAGCTATACGCCGAATAAAGAAATTCTCCATGATATCAATTTATTTGCGAAACCCGGTCAAAAGATCGCGTTTGTTGGACCAACCGGGGCAGGTAAAACCACCATCACCAATTTGATCAATCGCTTCTATGACATCCAAAAAGGTTCCATTACCTATGATGGCATTGATGTTAAATTGATCAAGAAAAAAGACCTGCGTCAATCTTTAGGTATCGTCCTTCAAGATGTTAACTTATTTACCGGTACCGTGATGGATAATATTCGTTATGGAAATTTAGAAGCCAGTGACAACGATTGTATTGCCGCCGCAAAATTGGCCAATGCACATGAATTTATCATGCACTTGGAACATGGCTATCATACGATCATCAATAGTAACAGTTTATCGCAAGGTCAACGACAACTTCTTTCCATTGCGCGTGCAGCTGTTGCCAATCCACCGGTCTTGATCTTGGATGAAGCAACATCTTCCATTGATACCCATACCGAACGTATCGTTCAAGAAGGTATGGATAAACTGATGGAAGGCCGTACGGTCTTTGTGATTGCGCATCGTTTATCTACGATACAAAATGCCAATGCCATCATGGTCTTAGAACAAGGTAAGATCATCGAACGTGGTAATCATGACGATCTATTAAAACAAAAAGGTAAATATTATCAATTATATACAGGATCATTTGCCGATAATGCCTAAGAGAAATTCTCTTAGGCATTAATATTTTCCCACAAAAAAAGGCAAAGCCAAGCCTTGCCTATCGGGTAATTTCATTGACCAATTCCTGATCTTTTGGTGTCGTTAATACATCCGTCGTTTTCTTACCTGGTGCCGTCTTTGTGATCTTGATATAGATCTGACTCGATTGAGGATGCGAATTATCTACCACATAATTATATCCATCGACTTCGAGATCATACATCTTTCCTTTACTGCTATTGGTGAAATAGGTCTTGATCGGAAGCAAATTATCCACAACACTATATGCTTCTTCCGTGATTTGATTGATCGTGGCTTGATCGGCGTCATCCGCACAATCTAAATTCACACGTAAAGTCGCACTTTCCAAAGTGACGGTCACATCGGATACACCACTAATTTGGGCAACCTTTGTTTGCACTTCGGCTATATTTTCCGTTGTGATCTTTGGATCTAAATCACCATCTTGGAAACGATTGCCCTCAACGGGTCGATCACTGCCGATGGCACTCGTTCCTACGACATATAATACGAAAACAATGGGAATCGCAATCAAGATCAACGTGATCCAAACAAGTTTATGTCCCTGTTTTCGTTTCACCTTCTTCATTCGTTTCGGTTTTCTTGTTTTTTCTTCTTGCATAGCATGTCTCCTGGCTTTCATTATAACATACTCTGCAAACTACATGGAAGTCACACTGACCACTTCCGTCGAGTTTGCGGCTCGCTTCATCATGCAGTACACCTTATCATTATTCGTGATCCGTACCGTATATTCGCATGTACGTTTTTTGAATTTCGATAAATTTTTTTCTGCACTCTGTGAAACCGCCAACATTTCACCTGCTGTTTTCCCATGCGCGGTAATGTCAATGGTCATTCGCGTGAGGGTATCCCCTTCATACTTGGCAGAGCCAATCACATACGAATTATCTGGCAATACCTTTTGCATGGCTTCTTGGAAAGATGTAAATTGATCGGCGGTCGTTGAATCTTTACTTGTTAAACTGGTACTTGGAACGCGATACCATTTTTCATCTAAAACGGCATATTCTTGTTTATTTCCTTCAAAGTAGCCAGAATACATATATCCGCCCGTATCATCCGCGGTTTCACTACCATTTAATTCATAGGTGGCCACATAGATGGGAATATTATCATTGATCTCATTAAAACGTGAACGCATATAGTTGACCAATTTCGTAGATGTTACTTTCAAATATTGTCGCATTTTTGCTTTCGTGATCTTCGTGTTATTATCGCCGACACGATCATTGACAACCAAGCCCAAAGAAATGCCTTTTAGATCATTTTTCTTATACCAATCCAGCTCATAGATATCCACCAAAATGGTAGCTCCTTTGACCTTGCCATTGCCCGTATCAAATTCATCATTGGTACTTGGATTTAAACCATTGGGATTATCATCACGTAATGTTCCTAAGAGTCCACGTGAGCCATCGGTTGCATCCAATTCATCATAATCCAAGAAAGCATGAGTCTTATAACCAACTTCGCTTGGCGAAAAATAGTGTTTGGAAAGATCCATCAAACCATCTTCAATTTGTATCCGGACATCTTCACTCGCAATGATTCCAACATGTTTGACCCGCGTATCACTGGATTCATAGGGTAAGATAGCACTATATTCTTCTTGTTGATCCGATGAAGATTTGGACGAAGTGATCGATGAACAACCACTACCACTTAATAAAGAGGCACAAAGAATGCCTACGAGTATATTACGCTTGTGCATTTTCTACCTCCTGTAAAAATTCATCCTCACTCATCGTTGCTACGCCTAACGTTTGTGCTTTCGTTAATTTTGAACCCGCTGCCGTTCCATAAATGACATAATCCGTTTTCTTTGAAACCGATCCCGATACATTGGCACCTAATGAAACCAAAATGGCCTTGGCCTCGTTGCGCGTATAATGTTCCAACGTACCTGTCAATACACAAGTTTTATTCGTAAATCGACTTTGTTGGATCGATTTCTTCGTTTGCGTCATACACAAACCTTGATCTTGTAAGACCTGTATCAAATGGATATTCTTTTCTTCTTGAAAAAAGGCAACGATGCTTTCGGCAGTAATTTGACCAATATCTTTGATCTGGATCAAATCATCGATCGAAGCTTGTCGCAAGGCATCCATCGAACCAAATGCATTCGCTAAGATCATGGCTGCTTTCTTACCAACTTGTCGAATTCCTAAGCCAAATAATAAAACACCTAATTCTTGTTTTTTGCTGGCTTCAATTTGTTCCAGTAATTTATCCACAGATTTAGCTTGGTAATGTGGTTTATTCAATAATTCTTCGCGATGATCTTTCAAAAAATAAATATCTTCAATGGAATTCAATAAGCCCCAATCATGTAACTGTTCAATTTTTTTATCACCGAGCGTTTCAATATCCATCGCATCTCGGGATGCAAAATGAATCATGCTTTCTACAACACGAGCTGGGCAATCTTGATTCACACAATAATGCGCTGCCTCATCTTCAAAACGCACCAATTTTGAACCACAAACCGGACAAGTAGATGGAAAGATGTACGGCTTTTGTGTCCCATCACGACGTTGTGGAATGGCTCGCACAACTTCTGGTATGATCTCACCGGCCTTATGGATCACAACAATATCGCCAATTCGCAAATCTTTATGAAGGATCATATCTTCATTATGCAAAGTAGCTGCTTGTACAGTGGTTCCTGCCACGCGAACCGGTTCTAAAACTGCATTGGGTGTGATCTTGCCAGTTCTTCCCACACTCAATTGAATATCCAACAAACGCGTCTGGACTTGTTGAGCTGGAAATTTATACGCAATCGCATAACGTGGTACTTTAACAGTCGTACCCAAACGAGAAGAATCCGTTAAAGAATTCAATTTAATGACCATACCATCGATCTCATATGGTAAACTTTCTCTTTTCTCACCAATTTCTTGAATGAATGCCCAAATTTCATCCGCGTTCTTACAAACTTTACGAATGGGATTGACTCGAAAATGAAGTTCATGCATTTTTTCTAGTGCTTCTTCTTGGGTCAAAATGCCAAAATCCTGCGCATTTTGAAAATAATACCAATAGGCATCCAATTTTCGCGAAGCACAGATGCGTGAATCCAATTGACGAATCGAACCAGCTGCGGCATTGCGCGGATTCGCAAATGGCTTTTTATGAGCTGCTTTTTGTTTCGCATTCAATTTTTCAAAGCTTTGTTTGGGCATATAGACTTCACCACGTACTTCTACATGCTGCTGAGTAGGAATATGCATCGGAATCGAAGGAATGGTACGGATATTATTGGAGACATCTTCTCCCACCGTTCCATCACCGCGAGTCACAGCACGGATGAATTCCCCATTATCATAGGTCAGTGACATAGCCAATCCATCGTATTTACATTCCACTACATATTCTGCATCGGTAACGCTTTCTTCAATACGGCTACAAAAAGCACGGATCTCATCCAGATTAAAAATATCGGAAAGCGACAACATCAAAGATGTATGGGTCACTTTTTCAAATCCATCTAAGACCGACCCAATGATGCGTTGACTGGGTGAATTGGCATCGTACATTTCCGGATGTTTTTGTTCCAAATGAATCAATTCATCCAATAGACGATCATATTCTTGGTCAGGTACCGTTGGATCATCATAGACATAATATGCGATCGAATATTCTTCTAATATTTTTCTGAGTTCTAGAATTCGTTTCTTTTCATCCATATAAATATACCTATCAATGTTTGTATTATATCACGATTCCCGTTTCTTGAGAGATGGATGTAGGATATTCAATTTTTTCACACCAATCTTATGATCAAACGCAATCGTTGCCACACGGCCTTCAACCTTAATGATCACACCTTGTCCATAGACCGTATGTTCCACAATATCTCCCTTCCGATATTTGGATTTATGACCAGCTTTCGGTCTCGAAGATAAAATTGGTTTTGATGCTTGATGTTGACTTGTCTGCATCGCATCCGATTCAATAAAAGAGGCAGGAATCTCTTTTAAGAACCGGCTTGGTAATTTATTTCCTTCCAACATATAGCTATAGCCACGATTGTAAGTAATATATAAAACTTTTTTTGCCCGGGTCATGGCAACATAACACAAGCGTCTTTCTTCTTCCAAGGCAGCATTGCCACCTTCATCCAAGGAACGTAAGCTTGGAAAGATACCATCATTAAAATTTACCAAGAAAACCGTATCAAATTCCAATCCTTTGGCAGCATGGACGGTCATCAAAAGTAAATGATCTGAATTGGCCACCTCATTCCGATCGGTAAATAACGAAATATCTTGAAGATAGGTTTCCAACGTGGTATCTGGATTTTCTTGTACCGTTTGTGCGATATCTTGTTTTAATTCTTTCAAGTTATCGATACGGGTTGTATCTTGTTCTTTTTCCAACATATCCATATAACCGGATCGTTCCAATACATAATCCAGGAAATCTTCTAATGCATAATCATCTCGATGCGAGCGTAAATCATCAATTAAATGAACAAAGTCTTCACAACGTTTTTTTGTTGCTCCCGAAAGATCTTGACTATGACGCATGGTCTCTAACATATTGAGATGACGAGCGGATGCTTCTTCCTGAATTTTTTGAAGCGATACGGCACCAATTTTTCGACGAGGCTGATTGATCACACGAGTCACAGCTAAGTCCAGCGAAAATTGTTGTGGATCTTCTGTATCCGGATGAGTACATAATTTCAAATACGATAAAGCATCTTTAATTTCCTGTCGTTCATAAAAGCGAATCCCGCCATAGACAACATAAGGAATATTGGCTTGTCGCATTCGTTTTTCAAATGCCCGAGATGTGTAATTGGATCGATACAATACGGCCATATCCGCATAAGAAATGCCTTGATCATGGCGTTGTTTCACCAATTTGGCTACATACAATGGTTCTTGATCATCATCCAACTCACAATGTACATGAATCTTATCCTTACCTGGCAAATTGGTGAATAGATCCTTTTTGATGCGCGATTGATTATGCGCAATGACCGCATTGGAAGCATTCAAGATGGGTTGTGTGCTTCGATAGTTCTGATTCAAGATCACAGTTTGACAATCAGGAAAATCTTTATCAAAACGCAAGATAATATCAACCGATGCCCCCCGCCATGTATAAATCGTTTGATCGGGGTCCCCCACCACACACAATTTGGTATCAGGTCCGGTCAATAAACGAATGATGCCATATTGGGTTGGATCCACATCTTGAAATTCATCCACATGAATGTAATCCAAGCGATTTTGCCATTTTTTTCGAACTTCGCGATCAAAGTTCAATAAATGATGGCCTTCCAATAATAAATCATCAAAGTCAAATGCCTTCATCTCCTTTTTTTTCTTTTCATAGTTGCGATACAATTTGACCATGATTTCTTGCTCTTCTGTTTGCACATAATTTTCAGCTTCTTCCGGATCCACATGTGCCATTTTATGACTGGAAATAAAGCCAATCACTTTATTCAATGGAAAACTTTTCTTATCGATATCCAACTCTCGATAGAAAGGATTCAATATGGATCGTTGATCATCGCTATCTAAGATCGTAAAGGATTTTGGATAGCCTAACTTATCCGCATCTTCACGTAATATTCGTACACACAAAGCATGAATCGTTGAAATACGCACACTATATGCATCTTCTCCAAGTAAATGGATCAGGCGTTCTTTCATTTCATTGGTTGCCTTATTCGTAAATGTGATGGCAAGAATACGACTGGGATATACGCCAATCTTGTTGACCAAATATACGATACGTGCCATCAATACACGTGTTTTTCCAGATCCAGCCCCAGCAATGATACGCACATGCGAATCAATGGTCGTTGCTGCTTTATATTGATTTTCATTTAAAGAGTCCAGTACTTCTGTCATTTTATCACCGTGCTTTATCATATCACGGTTCAATTTGTTATGTATAGAATGAATACCATCTATTGTTTTCTTTAATTAGACAAACCAAAAAAATTGCGCTAGAGTATGCCTAAGGAAGGGTGAGAAATATGTCAACACAAAAAGAAACACATCGTATCGTACTTGTCGCTTTAGGCATTGCGTTAGTTGCCATTACAACACTTTTGATTCGGATTCCCAATGGTCTTCAAGGATATGTCAATGTGGGCGATGCTGTTATTTTTATCTTCGCTGCATTGGTTGATCCAATCGACACATTATTGATTGGTGGTATTGGTTCTGCCATTGCTGATGTTGCAGGTGGTTATGCCTACTATGCGATCTTTACCTTGATCATCAAAGGCATTGAGGGCTATGTCGCCAGTCGTTTATACAAACAATGGAACAAAGGTTGGTTCGCATTTATCATTGCTGCTCTTTGCATGATTGGTGGTTATATCATTGCGGACAGTATCGTGAATCAAAGCATTTGGTTAGGTCTTGCTTCGGTCGCCGGAAACCTTGTACAAGGTGGTGCCAGTGTGATCATTGCGATCGCATTAGAACCAGCCATTAAACGAGCCGCCATTAAACGATTTTCTTTTTAGTCAGCTAAGCTGACTATTTTTTTTATTAAAAAAAGCCCAGTTACCTAGGCTTGATGAATAAATCCGCTTTCTTTGATGCATTGTTTGATATAAGGCACATCCTTTGGATTGGCAATGATCGCGTGAAAATATAAACTACGATCCTCTTCTTCCAGTAAAGCATCGATCATTGTCGCATCGTCCTCCATCCATTGCGTAAAATAAAATTGTTTGTTGTCATAAGAAATCGGGTCTTCATGTAATAATTCATCCAAATGCGAACAAATATCCGATTTTTTACTAGCCATCAGTAACCAGGACCACTGGGACTCATCCTTATAAGGAGCCATCAAACATAAGGCTTCATTGACCGGATCCACACTTCTTTCACAGGCACCATCAGCAACGACCTTCACATCATCGAATAGATGATACACTTCTTGGGTACGATATTGGATGGCTTCTTGTTCCATCGCATGTGCATGTTCCAATTGTGGTTGGCGCCCTAATTGTTGACACAGATCTTCATATACATCCAAGGGCAACGAAATATGTGGATCTTTCCGATTTGCCAATTCAATAAAATCACAAATTTCATTGGCATGTTTGATCGTATCCGCATTCATGGTCGCATACGGACCGACGCCTTCTTTCGCCAGTGTCACCAATGCGGCATTCTTATAATAACGGGCATTCTTTTCCCAATCGTTCCAAACAAAAAAGCTATCCATCAGATCATGCGCTTCCATGCGTGCAAATTCAGAAATATCCATATCCCCAATGGCGGTGGAAATACGTCCATCTTTTTCAATGGGTAAAAAATACGTTTGATCATACATATAATTCATATTTCTGACTTCCGGATTTTTCAGCAATAGATCCTTTAAATAGACAATTTCATCTTCATAGATATGGTGTAAACGATGAAAATCTTCATCTGCATCAAAATCCAGATCATCAATCAATTCATATTCCCCTGGACATTCGGTTTGAATATCTTTACAAAACTCCACCGCAAAAGCATGGAAACCAGCGCCGCCATGTCGTGTATTCGCTTCGATGATCACATCATCGTCTTCTTCGGTAATCACAATATTCCCTTGTACACAAGCATAGATCACAACACGATCTGCTTGTTCTTCTATTTGCATATGTTCACGCGCACATAGAGCACCCATGACTTGATATAACTCATTTTTTTCTTTTTCGTTTCGATCCTTACAAATCATCCGTACAAACATTCTTTTGACCTCCTAGATCCATCCATGAGATTTCATTATAAAGAGCCACATTGTTAAAGTAAAGGCAGATACTAATGTCGTCAAAGAAACAACAGCCGCACTGAGTTCTCCTTTATGATGCATATTGATGGCCATCACATAACTGGATACGGTCGTTGCTGAACCCATCATCACCAATAAAGCGACGATGTAACTATTGCGAAAACCCATTCGAATGGCCAATGGCATAAACAAAGCAACAAAACCAACCAATTTCATAAAAGTGGCAACAAGAGTTTGTTTCCATACTCTTCTCATACTATGAAATTCAAAGGCAGCTCCCATCGCAATCAGAGATAACGGTGTTGCCAGATTTGCCACCGATTGTACCACTTTGCCAAAAATAACGGGATATGGCAAGTGACAAACCGACCAAAATAAACCAACCACAATGCCAATGAGAATGGGATTGGTCAATATTCCAATCAGGCTTTGTTTGATGGCTCCTGCCTTTTTTTCGGAACTGGTCAACGTCAAGATAATGACGGCTGCTACATTGTATAAAGGAACCGTACCGATGATCATTAAAGGAGCCATGCCAGAAGATCCATAAATATTTATGATAAATGCTAAACCAAGAATGGCTGCGCTACTGCGATACGTCGCCTGAATGAATTCGCCACGTTCGGCTTTATCATGCATGGGTAACGATAACAGAAAAGCAATGCCAATGGATGCCAAAGTGATGACAAAACAAAATAACACATATTTCCCATTCCAGGCTTTCGCAAAATCTTGTTGTGCAAGATCTTGAAATACCAGAACCGGAAGAGCAATTTGAAACGCAAATCGATTCATCTGATTGGCAAGCGCTTTATCGAGTATGTGAACTTTTTCAAAAAAATATCCCAAAACGATCAATAAAAAAACGGGCATCGTCGCTTCTAAACTAAAAATCAAATTATCCATGGGTTTATTATATCACGAAGTTACTATATAATATCCATATGAATCAAATCGCAAAAGACTGGAAAGACTATGAAGTCATCGATACCGGAAATAAAGAAAAACTAGAACGTTGGAATCACATTGTATTGCGTCGTCCGGATCCCGTTTGTATCTGGCCCATTGAAGATGCCACTCCATGGCATCAAGCCGATGCCATCTATCATCGCTCCCACAAAGGGGGTGGCTATTGGGAAACCAAGAAACAAACCAAAGAATTCTGGACCATTGGTTATAAAGAATTGCGCTTTAAGATCAGTCCTACAGGATTCAAACATACCGGTCTATTTCCGGAACAAGCCGCAAACTGGGATTTTATCATGAAGTCCATTCGTAACTCCCAACGTAAAGATATTCGTATCTTGAATTTATTTGCCTATACAGGTGGTGCCACCATGGCTGCGGCCAAAGCAGGTGCCAATGAAGTTGTTCACGTAGATGCAGCAAAAGGAATGATCCAATGGGCGAAAGAAAATATGCAACTCAATCATCTAGAAGATCATAAAATTCGTTTTATTGTCGATGATTGTTTAAAATTTGTGAAACGAGAACAACGTCGAAATCGAACCTATGATGGTATCATCATGGATCCACCAAGCTATGGTCGTGGTCCCAAAAAAGAACTCTGGAAATTGGAAGACAATCTCTATGAGTTGGTCAATGAAACACAAAAGCTATTGAGCGAGGATCCTCTATTTTTCATCGTGAATTGTTATACAACAGGGTTTTCTTGCCAAACTTTACAAGAAACGCTACAAAGAAGTGTACAAAAAGAACATGGTGGATCCATTGAAACAGGTGAAAATCTATTACCAGTGACCCATGATCACAGTGTCTTGCCCTGTGGTATTTTTGGCCGTTGGATTCCATAACATTGTTTGCGCAGAATTTTCTGCGTTTTTTTCATTTCCATCAAAAAAAGCTGCCTTCGTAAAAGACAGCTTGCAGGGATATATTATTTTTTTTGGATGGCACCAACTGGACAGCTTCTTTGTGCTTCTTCAGCTGCTGGATCTTCCGTATCCACATCTTTCGCATGGGCTTGATAACTATCCTCACCCATTTCAAACACATCTGGACAAAGGCCCACACACATACCACAACCGATGCATTGATCATTGACTTCGTATTTACTCATCTAAAATCCTCCCATCTCGAGAAATCGTTACGACTTGCCATGGAATAAATTTGCCACTGGCTTGTAAGGCTTTTTTCGCAGCCATTTCCAAACCACCGCAACAAGGCACTTCCATTCGTACGATCTTCACGCTTTTAATCTTATTACGAGAAAGAATCGCTGTTAATTTTTCACTATAGTCGACTGGATCCAACTTTGGACAACCTACACAAACAATATGTCCTTGGATAAAATCTTGATGAAAATTCGCATAGGCATAGGCCGTACAATCCGCCGCAATCAATAATTTCGCATTTTCATAAAAAGGAGCTTCCATTGGCAATAATTGAATTTGGACAGGCCATTGTCTCAATTGACTTTGTTGCACCAAAGAAACCTGTTCAACATCTTTTCTCTCAAACATTTGTACTTGATGGCCTGGACACATATTACTTTGCTTATGTCGTTGTACCGCAATTTCATCATAAGCAGCTGCTTCCCTTTTTTGAATCTGGATGGCTTGCGTTGGACATTCTGGTAAACAATCGCCAAATCCATCACAATAATCTTCACGAATTAAATGTGCTTTTCCATTGATCATTTCAATGGCTCCTTCATGACAGGCTTGTGCACAAGCACCACATCCATTACATTTGGATTCATCAATCGTAATAATATCTCTTAACATCTATGCTTCCTCCTATCTATTACTATAATGAAAGAACCAATCTTATTTCGTTTGATTTCCAACAAATTAACTAATTTGCCAACGAATATGCGACCCTTTATCATCTTTTGTGACGATCAATTGATCTTCGATTGACTGTTTCAATTCATCCACATGACTAATCAAACCAATCATTTTTGTACCGGTTGACATACGTTGTAAAACGCGAATGGCTTGTTTACGTGCATGATCATCCAAGGTACCAAAGCCCTCATCAATAAATAAGATATCCAATTGGATACCAGATGCATGGGCTTGAATTTCATCAGCCATTCCTAAAGCTAAAGAAAGGGCAGCCATAAATGACTCTCCACCCGACAAGGTACGAACTTCACGAGTTTGTCCGGTCACATGGGAATAGACCATAAAATCAAGACCTCGATTCTTGCCTTCACCAGCTGTTTCGACATCTTTCATCCGCAATTCAAACATGCCCGAAGACATTTCTAAGAACCGAGCATTGGCTGCATCCAGGATACGAGCTAAATACGTTCGTTGCACATAGGTTTCAATATCCATACGAGATCCTGGTATATTTCCCGATAATTGTCGATACAATCGATCATACATTCCATACATATGTAGCGTATTTTGGTGTTGTTGCCACTGCGCTTTGATCTTTTGCATCGTTTTCTGATTATTGTCAAATTGCGACAACGATCGCACGGCATGCTCGGAAGTTTCTTTGGCCGTTTCTTCTATCGATCGTAGTGTTTCTTCCATTTTTTTGATATCCGGTCTTGGTCGATTTTTGATCAATTGCTGTGCATCTTGAATCTGAGTATGGATCGCAATGATCGATCGTTTAAAGGTATCCACAGATCGTTTCCAAGTTTCCACATCTTCTTTGGTATATTGCGTGACATAGGTTTGCCAATCATCGATGGGCTGTTCTTTCTGTTGTTTAAGAAAAGTAGCCTGTGTGCTTTCCATCCATTGTTTTCTTTGTGGAAGTTCCTGTTCGTACTTGCTTTTCAATGTTGCCAAACGATGCCATTCGTTCGACACTTTTTCTAGATCATCATGGATCGTTTCATATGCCTGTTTCTTGTTTTTCATTTCACCATGTTTATCTTGCCATTGTTGCTCAGCCTGAAACAACGATTCAAACGGTGTTGCTTTTTTTAATGTCTCTTTTTGTACCTGCCACTTTTCTTTTTGTAGCGAAAGATCCTGTTGGCGCGTTTGACAAGCTAAGATCTTTGTTTCCATATCCTGGATTTGTGAAGTCATTTTTTCTATTTCTATGGTACTCTTTTGAAATCGTTTTTGATCATTTTGCCATTGATTCCATTGATCTTGATACATTTGATAAGCGGTAGTAAAATCTCCCTCATGTTGATTGCTCAATTCTTGTCGTTTTTTTGTCATCGCATCAATATCATAGGCCATCTTTTCTCGTTCTGTATCTAAGCTTTGTACCAAAGCTTGTTGTTCATTGACTTCTTCTTTTGTGATCGTATTTTCTTGTTGACTAGCCGGATGAGGATGTTGACAAGAACCACAAACAGGACATGGCTTTCCTGGTTCTAATTGAGCAGCGAGCAAACCGGCTTGGGTATCATAAAACTGATTGGATACTTGGTGATAACTGATCAAAGCTTGATCGTGTTCAAAAGCAATATTTGTGTAATCTCCTTGCTTCATTTTTATCTTTGCGTCTAATTCATCCATTTGATCCAAGTCTTTGTCCCAAGCATCCAATTCTTGTTTTTGATTTTCCAGTTGGAGCTTACGAACATCTAGATCTTTTAACGTATCCAAGATGGTTTGATGCCTCTCTTGATCTTTTTTCAAACGGATTCGTTTCTCTTCCAACGTTTTTAGATCCGAAACATTTTGTTTCTGATCATCATTGACTTGTTTCAATAACGTATCACAGTGATCGATTTCTCCAAACGTTTTGCGAGCTCTTTGTACTTGTTCTTCCAACGCATGATACCCTTTCATCCATGACTCGTATTGTTTCTTTTCCTGCGCTTCTTTTGTTTGTAGATCAATCATACGTTCATGAAGTTTTGGTTCTTTTTCCTTTACCTGTAACAGATGGGTTTCTACTTCCTTATATAAATTGAGAGCTTGCGTATATTGTTGATACAACTGATGTAGATGCCATGCTTGTTCCGTTTTCTGGATCCAATCTTCTTGCTTTTGAATATTTGGTTTTTGTCTTTCCAATTCTGCTTTTTTCTTGTTCGCTATGGATAAAGATGTATAGGCCTCTTCCAAATGGATGGCTTGTTGAAACAATGTATAGTACGTATCCCTTTCTTTTTGAGCTTGCTGGTTTTTTTCATTCCATCTGTCACTTTCTTGCTTCTCGGATTTTAAAGCCGCTTGTAACTGTTGAATATATGCCTCTAAGTCATTGTTTTTCCCATCGATGATCATTTGTCGATTGGCTATCAAAACGGGGTCATCACATTCAAAATGTTCAAATTCAGAAAACAAGCGCAACTGAAATTGATGAAGATCATTTTCTCCTTGTTTCTTTCGTTCATTCGCTTGATCAATGATCTTCTGATAAAGATCGGTATGAAAGAGCTTACGGAAGATGGCTTTTTTATCATCGGAATGGGATCGCAATACATCCATAAATTCGCCTTGAGCGATCATGGCCACTTGCATAAATTGTTCTTTGGATAATCCCATAATTTGTTCGATCTTCGCATTGGTTTCTTTTGGTGGATACACGCGTCCATCGGGCATGATCAAAGAGACAGAACCATTTTCCGCTTTTTCCTTACGTTGCCCTTTTTTAGGCCCTCGTTTATACATCTGATAATGAGCCGGCACGCGATGAATCGTATATTTTTGACCATGGTCGGTAAAAGTCAATTCAACATAGGGAGTCGTATCATACGAACTAAATTGACTTTGGAGGATAGCTCCCATTTTTTTATTATTGTTGGAACTGGCTTGGCCATATAACGCAAAAACCAATGCATCAAAAATGGTTGTTTTCCCGGATCCAGTATTTCCGGTGATCAAGAAAAGATTTTGATTGGGCTTATCAAAATCAATCGTTGTTGTTTGTGCATAAGATCCAAACGCACATAGCGTCAATGTATTGGGTTTCATTCTTCCACCTCCAGTACAGCATTCAAGATATCTTTTAAAGCCCTTTCTTCTTCCGTATTCATTGGGCCTAAAAATTGCGAGCAAAGCGTCCATGGATCGGCGATTGGTTCGCTCGAAGAAATCGTTTGATAGCTCGATGTATATCCAAATGCTCGTTTGATTTCCAATAGATGAGGAAAAGCTGTGCGCAGTTGTTTTTGGATTTCAGCTACATAGATATTGGTTTGATCGGTCAGTTCCAACGAAACATAATCCTCACAAGCTTGATCCAATAACGTTTCCAAAGATCCCGAGAGTTTACGAATCGGATGGATTGGAGCTAATGGTAAATATTGGATCGCAATCTTTTCTTTTTCTTTGATTTGAATCATCACGATATGTTTTTCTTGTCCAGCTTCACTAAGTGAATACGGCATGGGTGTACCACAATATTGAATGGTCTCCTTCCCAACTTTCGTTGGTTTGTGGATATGGCCTAAAGCAACATAATCAAAAGGAGCCAAGATATCACTATAGATTTGATCGATATTGCCTACGGTACAAACTTCAGAATCCATTCGTTCAATCGAGGATGGATCACTTCCTTTTGGTACAAAAAATTGATGCGCTACAAAAATATTTCGTATGGATGGATCGATATGTTCTCGTTGCAACAATTTTCGCATCGAAGCATCATACGATAATCCATCCTCTTCAAAAATAGAACGGACCATGGACGGTTTAATGAATGGTAACAAGAAGAAACGCACAGGTCCATAGGCATCGTTTATATCAATCGTAAAGATGGATTCGGTTTTATTTTGTGGTGGCTGACCAATCATATAGATATTTTGTTTCGATAGAATATGACGAAAACAATCAATGCGTGGTGCACTGTCATGATTTCCTGAAATCATCATGAATACGCAAGAGGGTAAAGCCATTGCCAAAGTGGAAATAAAAGCATCAAATAATTCAATGGCTTGAGCACTTGGCACGGCTTTATCATAAATGTCACCAGCAATGAGGATGACATCAGGCTTTTCTTTTTTTGCATAGGCAATAATTTGATCAAAGACATATCTTTGATCTTCGATCAAATCATAATTCATAAGATTCATACCAATGTGTAAATCGGATAAATGAAATATTTTCATGATAACCTCCCTATTCTCTAGTTATAGTATCATTTTATTAATTTTCATGTTTTTTTAAAGTATCTCTAATTTTTCATAGGATAAAGTACTCTCGTTTAGGGAGGAATTTATGAAATCACATCGTAAGATTGTCGCTTGTGCCTTAGTATTGGCCTTGATGTTAAGTGCATGTTCGACAACCAGCACAACGCAAATCACTGATACTGGTGATACCGTATTGAAAAATACGAATTTTGATTCTTTGGAAAATCGAAAGAAAAAAACCGTGGCTGCTATGGTCGAAACGTTTTATTCGACCGATTATTCGAGTTCGGTTAAAGAAAATATCGATGATCTAAAGAACCAAAAGGACTATACCGATGAAGATATGTTGATCATTCATGATCCATATGGAACCAATCATTTGTCTTTATATGTTTACTTCAAGACCGATAAAGCCGTTCAAGTATCTTATACGATCCAAGCGAAGAATACGTCCGATTTTAGTGAAACGGTTGAAAAAAGCGCCAAGAAAACGCATGAATTTACTGTACTTGGATTGATTCCAAATACGACCAATACCATCACCTTTACATTAACGGATGCGAATGGTAAAAAGACGACAAAGACCATCAAATACAAGATGGGCAAAAAATTAGGCGTAGAAGAAACCAATTTGGAAGTTACGGCCAATAACGAAACCCAATCTTTATCCAATGGTTTATATGCGATCTTAGGCAATGACAGTGATGATCAAGATTTTGTTTATTATTATGACAATAATGGAACCCTTCGTGGTGAAACGCCCATTATCGGTTATCGTGCCCATCGTTTATTGTTCCGAAACGGTTTGATGTATTACAGTATTTCCGAAACCAAAATAGCAGCTGTCAATTCTTTCGGACAAGTCAAGAAGATTATCCATACGGGTGATTATGAACTCCATCATGATTATTGTTTCGATGATGATGGAAACTTACTTGTCTTAGGAAGTAAGGAAGGGAAATCATATAGTGATTCCAGTAGTGAAGATCTGATCTTGCGCATAGATCCAGATACCGATAAGATCTTACAAGTCGTCGATCTAGGTGATATTTTAGGTGATTATAAAGCCACAGCGCATAAAGCCAGTATTACCAATCAAGAAGGTGTCGTTGGTTTAGATTGGATCCATATCAATGCCATTCAATGGTTGGGAAATGATACGGTCATTTTATCGAGTCGAGAAACTTCATCCATCCTTAAAATTAGTCATTTATTTGATGACAGTCCAAATATTGATTATATCATTGGTCAACAGAATTTCTGGGATGCTACATATGGAGATAAGGTATTGAATCAAGTTGGTACGTTCGCAAATACAGGTGGCCAACATAGTGTAACCATTGAATACGATGATAGCTTAGCCGATGGTCAATATTATTTATACATGTTCAACAATAATTATGGTCAGTCACCAACACAAACATACGATTGGACGCAAATTGATGGTATCCAAACAAAGACCAATTCAAATTTAAGTACAACGGAATTAGCTCAAGCCTCTTCGTATTACTACAAATATTTAGTAGATGAAAATGCTGGTACGTATGAATTGGTACAATCCTTTGCAGTTCCTTATTCTTCGCATGTATCAAGTGTTCAGGAATTAGCTGGCAATATTATTGTGGATTCGGGATTCCAAGGTATCTTTGGTGAATACACAAAAGATGGTACGTTATTAAAGCAATTTCAGATGAAATTAAATAAATATATGATCTATCGCGTATACAAATACGACTTTGATGGATTCTACTTCAATAAATAACAAAAAAGAGCTGTGCAAATAGATCCATCTACTTGTCTACAGCTCTTTTCTTTTGATCCATACAAAAGAACCAGCAGAAGCAAGACCCATTTGCTTCTACTGGTTCCAAATTGGACTTATTTATTCAACCGGTAATACTGTTCCTTTGAATTCATCTTTGATCCATTTTTTCGTTTCATCGGATTTTAAGATCTTGACCAAAGCTTTAACGGCCTTACTATTCTTATTGGTTTCTTTTACGGCAATGACATTACCATATGTTTTGGCAACTTCACCAGAACTGGATTCACTGGCCAATAGCTTATCGGTAACTTTTGCATCCAATGCATAGTTTCCATTAATGACACCAAAATCAACATCGGCTAATTTTGAAGCAATTTGGGCGCCATCCATTTCCACTAAATCTAAATTATGTGGATTGGAAGTAACTGCTTTTAAAGTAATCTTGGTTGTCGTTGGCGTTACGCTCTTTTTCAATTTGATCAAACCTTGATCTTGCAGCAACAACAAGGCACGAGCTTCATTGGATTCATCATTTGGAATGGCAATTTGGGCACCATCTTCAATTTTGTCAAGATCATCACTCTTTCCAGCATAAATGCCCATTGGCTCAAAATGGATCTTTCCAGCAGATACTAGATAACCATCATCCCCTTTTTTGTATCCTTTATCTTTGTTGTAGGATGTTAGATAAGGTTGATGTTGGAAATAATTGGCATCCAAGGAACCATCCGAAGTGGAAGGATCAATTTCTGGATAATCCGAAAATTCTTTGATTTTTAGTTTATAGCCTTTTGCTTCAAATTCTTTTTTTACATGTTTTAAAATAATCGCATGAGGCGATGTTGTTGCGCCTACAGTTAATGTTTTGGTTTGTTTAGCGGCTACATCTGGTACATTGGCAACTACTAATGACAATGCCAAAGTCGAAGCAGCTACGGCTTTAATGATCTTACTTACTTTCATTGTTCTCTCTCCTCTTTTATTTAAGTACACTTAGAATAGCATAGCACATGTTATTTGCATACTAACCAATATTGATATTGGCTATAAATATTTTTTATCGGGTGAACTTTTCAACCAATCGATCACCAATGACCTGAATGACCGAAATGATCAATAAGATCAAGATGATGATGACCAATGTAATATCGCCCATCGATCGATACAAACCATAGCGAATGGCCATATCTCCTAAACCACCTGCACCAATGGTACCAACGATTGCAATTTGACCAACTAAAGCAATCATAGAGATCGTTATCCCCCGAATCATGCCAGGAATGTTTTCACGTAATAATACTTTGAAGATAATTTCTTTTGGGCTTAGTCCCATGGCTTGACTGGCTTCAATGATGCCGGGATCAATTTCCATGATAGAAGTCTCCATTTGTCGTGCAATAAATGGGGCCGTACCAATTACTAAAGGAACCAAGGCGGCTTGCATACCGATGGTCGTTCCGCAAATAAAGCGGGTAACAACCGCAACGGTTGGCACTAAAATGATAAATGGAATGGAGCGAAACAAGTTAATGATCTTGTCCAAGATCCAAAAAATAACTTTATTTTCAAGAATACCTTCTTTGCGGGTCACCACCACAATGACGCCTAAAAACAATCCAATGATCGTTGAGATCACACCACTGACAATCAACATATATAAGGTATCGGCAATGGCACTTGGAAATTCATCCGCATATGCAATGACATTAGAAAACCATGCTTCCATATTTTTTCACCTCCACTTTTACGCCACTTTTCTTAAAATATTCAAATCCTTTTTTGATATCTTTGCTATCGCCTGTAAAAATCGCTTCAATTTGACCAATGGGACTGTCATGCACAATCTCTACATTGGCAAATAATAAATTGATATTCACATTAAATTCACGCGATACTGTGGATATGATTGGTTCAGCCGTATTGGCACTTTGATACTGCAAATGAACTAAAACTTGATTTTCTTTTAATGCGATCAATGGATTGCTTTCTTCAATCAAGGTGTCGATCTTTCTAGTATTATTTGTGGTATTGATAAAGTTTCTTGTGACTTCTTGTTGCGGATCACTGAATACCGAAACAATATCCCCTTGTTCAACAACTCGACCATTTTCCATGACCGCAATATGATCACACACTTCTTTGACAACCGCCATTTCATGCGTAATGATGACTACGGTAATATGCATTGTTTGATTGATCTTTTTAATCAGATCCAAGATGGTTTGTGTGGTTTGCGGATCCAATGCACTTGTGGCTTCATCACACAATAATACTTTTGGATTATTGGCTAATGCACGAGCAATGGCTACGCGCTGTTTTTGTCCACCCGACAATTGACTGGGATACGAATCTTTTCTTTCTTCCAAATCGATCAATTCCAACAATTCATTCACTCTTTGATTGATACGGTTTTTATCCCATCCAATATGTTCCAATGGCATCGCAATGTTGTCATAGACCGTGCGAGATTTCATCAAATTAAAATGTTGGAAGATCATCCCCATTTTTTGTCGTTCCACTCGCAATTCTTTTGGTGTCAATTTTAATAGATCTTTATCTTCTAAATAAACATTTCCATGATCGGGACGTTCTAATAAATTGATACAACGAACTAAAGTACTTTTTCCTGCTCCAGAAAAACCAATGATGCCAAAGATCTCACCTTTTTGAATATGTAAGCTGACATTTTTGACAGCTTGCACTTCTCCATCTTTGGTTTGGAACGTTTTTGATACATGTTCCAATCGAATCATATTTTCTCTTCTCCTTTTCATAAAAAAAGCCCCATCCATTAGGACGAAAGGCTTCGTGTTACCACCTAATATTCATGAAACAATCACTTGCTTCACCTTATCGAGTACTTCACTCTTGTGCGATAACGAACACAACCGGCATAACTTACCTATCAGTTATGCAACTCCAAGACCATCTTCAACATATATTTTTGATCTGTTTTCACCAACCACAGACTCTCTTTTCAAATGTATATGCCTACTCTTCTTTTCAACGTCTTTGTTTCATTATATCGATAATTTAAGGATTGTCAACATAATTACTATTTTCATACATGATTAATAGGTTTTAGCAAACACGCCAATCTGGATAAAACTGGATCCCATTCTTGATCATGCGATGAATCAAAGGTCGACCTAAGGTTTGAAAATAATGTTCGATCGTTGGTACTTGAAGCACAAGGATATCGGCTCGTTTCCCAATTTCAATGGAGCCGCGATCATCCAAATGATATTCCTTGGCTGGAATCGAAGTCATGGATTCAAGCACAGGTTGACTTGGTACATTCAAACTATTGAAGAGTTGATAGGCTAAGGGCTGAAAACTATAGACATAGCTATTGGGACGACCAAATCCACACGATAAACAAAATGTATTGTAAGTCTTTTCAAACATTTTTCGTGATTCGATAATCGGTACATCGGACGTATTTTTACGCAAAAATACATCTTGTGTCAGCTCATGTCGTAAGAGTGCTTTTTGACTGGTCAATAAGGTCAAGATACCATTCATTTTCATCGCAAACAAAGCCGATCCATCTTGTCGTAATTGATCACCCAAGCGAACATGATGAAATCCTTCATAGTTGCAATCAATGAAAGCAGGTAATACGCATTCCCCACAAGAATCGATCACGACCGTAGCGGGATCTAACCATTTTTTAAAGCTATGAGTACCAAAATCGATGATTCGTTCATGATGAATGGCTAAAAACGCTTGGTGTAATATGGTAAAATGAGCATCACATGTATATAAATTCTCAATATTTTTTATGATCAACGTGGCTTTCATATGTTCATTATAAACTATTTGGGCTGGCTTTTCTTCTATTGATTCTACTTTTCGCTTTGACTATAATAAGTCCAAGTCGGAGGTAAACATCTATGTTTTTCTTTCATCCTATCCAAAAACCGGTGATCGTGACCATTCATGGATTTGGTAAACGACTCCATACAGAATTTGATCCATTCGCCGCTTATTTCGAAAAACGGCGCTATACCGTGATTCAATTTGATATATATGACCTGAATAATCCCAACGATGCAGATCCTCAAGTTTGGATCGAACGTTGTGAAAAGAAACTTTTAGAAGTGACAAAACAATATGAACATGTCATTGTGATTGGTTTTTCCATGGGCGGGGTCATTGCTTCTTATTTAGCATCTATCTTTACTATTGATCAATTGATCTTAGTGGCTCCTGCCTTTGAATACATCAGCGCACATACGGTACTTGAATATGGCGTAAAAGCCGTTAAAAATATCTATCAAAATCAACCTCAAAAAGAAGAAAAGCCGAGTTCAAAACAAACTTCGGCTTTTACGGAAATTGTAAATACCTATCGCGAATCCATCGCATCGGTAAATTGTCCTGTCTTGCTTCTACATGGCTTAAAAGATGAAGTCATTCCGCTTTCCAGTAGTCGAAATGCTTATCAAAAAATCAAAGGCAAACATCGTTTGATTTGTTTTGAAGATGGCAAACATCGCATGTTGTATGACAATACGATCCAAGAAACCATTTTCCCTATCATCGAATTGATGATCACCAATCGGCTGATGTAATGGTAGAAACAACATCAATGCCATTCATAGCCATATTTTCTAAGCCAAATGCATTCCACATAGTTGCAGGATGCATTTTATTATCGTAAGTATCCACACAATCCACCGGAACGATCAAGCGATGTTCCTCCTTATTGTGTTCATTGAGCCAGCTTTGAAAACTCAAAACAAACTGTAAGATACATAGATCTGTACAACAACCTGTAATGATAATGTCTTTGTACCAAGATAATTCATCTTTTAAGAATTCTTGAAAAGCCGGAGCCATAAAGGTATTGGTACTATTTTTCGCTATTGTTCGCTTAATATAAGGTTGTAACGAATCAATCACTTTTGCTTCTTGAGTACCAATGACACAATGAGCAGGAAAGGCCTGAAATTCTCTTGTATGTGGCGGATGATTATCACACACAAACACATTACGGCAATCCAATCCTTTTACTAAACGTTCGATCGATGGGCCGATCGCACCAATGCTTTCATCATGTAAAGCTCCTTCATTGATAAAGCCATTGACCATATCAACCACAAAAACAATGGGGTCCTTTATTTGATTGGCATGGATGGGTACATACTCATTTTTTTCTAAACGTGCCATCTTTTCTCCTTCTAAAAAAGATGTGATCAAGCCACATCTTTTTGTTCGGCTTCATACGCCTTCAATTCTTGTTCAATTTGTTCCTTAAATTCTGGATGCTCTTTGATATATTGTTTCACCGAATCGCGTCCCTGACCAATCTTATCCCCTTTATAACTGAACCAAGAACCACTCTTATGAATGATATCGGCTTCAATACAAAGATCGATCAATTCCGATAAGTAAGAGATGCCTTCGCCATAGATAATTTCTAAGGTTGCCGTTTTAAATGGAGGGGCCACCTTGTTTTTGACAACACGCACCTTCACTTTATTCCCGATCATTTCGGATCCATTTTTGATTACTTCCGAACGACGGATATCTAAGCGAACCGATGCATAAAACTTGAGTGCACGTCCACCCGGCGTCGTTTCTGGATTTCCATAAATGACCCCCACTTTTTCACGCAATTGATTGATGAAAATAGCGGTGCATTCATTATGATTCATGATCCCAGCTAATTTACGCATAGCTTTTGACATCATACGGGCTTGTGCACCGACTTGTAGATCACCCATTTCGCCATCCAATTCCGATTGTGGAACCAAAGCAGCCACACTATCGATCACGACCAAATCAACAGCCCCACTGGCAACCAACATATTCATGATGTTCAATCCTTGTTCTCCTGAATCGGGTTGAGATAAGATCAATTCTTCAATATCCACACCTAAATTATGCGCATAAACCGGATCGATTGCATTTTCGGCATCGATGAAAGCTGCACGTCCGCCTGCTTTTTGAACTTCAGCAATCGCATGCAAAGCCAATGTCGTTTTACCACTCGATTCAGGACCGTAAATCTCGATGATACGTCCTTTCGGATAGCCGCCAATCCCTAATGCACGATCCAATAGTAAACTTCCCGAATGAATGGGTTCTACATTGACAGCTGGCCGTTCTCCCAACTTCATGACCGAGCCTTTACCATATTCACGTTCAATTTGTTTGACGACATCCTCTAGCAATTTATCTTTATCATTGGTCGTTTCGGTTTTTTTTGTTGCCATTTATTCACACTCCTTTTTCACTTGCACTAACAAGTTATTGATCATTTGTTCCACTACATAGATACGAACTTCATTCCTATCCATCCTATCACATTGAAAAGGAAAGAGATATGTATTTGCTCGGGTCGCAATAGCACAATATACACATCCTGCTGGTTTTCCTTCCATCGTAGATGGGCCCGCATTCCCCGTAAAGGATATCGCAAAATCAACATCCATGATTTGTTGGGTATGTCGCGCCATGGATTGGGCACATGGGCCGGAAACGACCCCATACTCTTCTACGATAGACGGTTCCACATGGACCACTTTTTCTTTTATTTCGGTCCAATAGGTCACAAATCCGCCTTTTAAAACACGACTAGCGCCGGGGACACTGGCAATTGTTGCACTAAATAAACCAGCTGTTAAACTTTCACAACTGGCTATGGTAAAGCCTTGTTTTGTGCATTGTTGAACCAATTCTTCTACTGGTTTCATCACATGCTCTCCAAGACATATTTTTTTAATTTCACAAAATAAATATATCCACTATATAAAGACATAAGCGTAGCCAACCACAACAGGATGGATCCCATTGGAATACCAATCAAGGCAAATGGCCAATTACGCAACAACAGTACACATAAAGCAATCATTTGTAAGACTGTCTTACATTTTCCATAAATACCGGCACTAACGACCCGACCATGCTGAGCAGCAACCATGCGTAGCCCATCCACGATCAAATCACGAGCTGTCATTAAAAGTACGGCAATCAAATTGGCTTGCCCTGTCGCAGCCATCATGATCAATAAGGTATTGACTAATAATTTATCCGCAATCGGATCTGCAAATTTACCAAATGATGTGATCAAATGATTTTTACGGGCAATACGTCCATCCAAAAGATCGGTGATCGATGCAACCGCAAAGATCAAAAATGTCAAAATATCACGCAAAGCGAGACCACTTCTCCTATCTACCACACCAATAGTCGTAGGAATACATAAATATACAATCACTACGATTGGCACCATGATAATACGTGCCATCGTCAATTTATTTGGTAAATTCATCTTGTCATCTCCTTATTCACTCGTTGTTGTCTGATCGGTCGTTGTCGTATCGGATGAAGTCGTACTATCCGTTGTCGAAGAACTATCGGTTGAATCCGTACTCGTGGATGTCTTTACTTCAAAATACAATACAGCTGGAGTGCCTTTTTCCCAATTGGTTTTTGAGAAAGATACCGATTTGCCATTCAAACGAATCTTGTTGTTGTCATAAGTACCAATCTCTACTTGGATCAAACAAGCAGAATCCACACTGATCGTTTGTTTAAAAGTACCTGAATATTCTTTATCCGCTGAAGAATTGACCAATTGATCATCTTTGTAGACCGCAATCGTACTATCACTCGGTAAAGTGATGGTCAATTGCAACTCTTTTGAACCTTCTACTACATTGGTTACTTCATAGGCATTGTTATCCTTATCCGTAGCTGTCAACGTAATCTCATTGTTTGTCGTTTCTTGTGATGATTTTTGCTGTGCCAATTGTTCAGTTTGTTTTTCTTTTTGTTTGATTTCTGCTTGTCGTTGGGCTTCTTCTGCTGCTAAGCGCCGATTATTCGCATAACTAACACCCATATTGAATAAAGACAAAACCAACACAACAACAATGCCAAGGATCACAATATGATAGGTACGTGCATACTTCGATGCATTCATTCGTTTATTCCAATTGCGTATTCTTGAAAAAACGCTATTACTATTATTTTTATCTTTTTTCGCTTTCTTCGTTTTCGCCCGTTGATGATTGGGTTTCTTTGGTGATTGACTTGTTTTTTTGGGTTGTGGTTTCGGCTTTTGGGCAGCCAATTGCTGTTTGCGAGCTTGCTCATAAGCCGATAAATTTGCTTCGACCTGTGGTTGAATCGCTTGCCAATTCACACCAATGGCTTCGCAATACGACTGCATAAAATAACGAATAAATGAATAATCATCATTAAATACTTCTAAATGATTTTCTTCAATGGCTTCAATGTATTGTGGCGCCAATCGTGTTTGTGAAGATATATCTTGAATAGAAAGCTGCAAAGCTAATCTACGTTGTTTCAATATTTGATAATAAGTCACTATCGTTCCCCCTATAATCCTAATCATTATATCAAAAAATGATTCACCCTTGTAGGTGGATGTCAGTTATTTTTTTATAGTAGTTGACAAAACTGGTCTTTATCTGTCAAAATAGACGTATGCCGATATAGTATAATGGCAATACGGATCCATGGTAAGGATCAACTCGTGGTTCAATTCCGCGTATCGGCACCAGTGCTTTATATAAAGGGTTTCAGAGACCAATGGGCAACTATTGGGCAACTCTAGAGACCCTTTTTGTTTGAAAAGTGGTTTTTATATTTGTATCGGCACCATTATTTGGGAGATAAAATATGACCGTAAACAAAGATAAAAAAACTGGAACATGGTATTATCATTTCAAAATAACCATTGACGGCAACACACAGTGGCACAAAAAAAGAGGCTTTTTAACCAAGCATGAGTGCTTACTTGCCGAGGAAGAATTTAAACTGTCACTTCAAGATCCAATTCAATATGCCACATTTGAGCAAATCGTCAAATCTTACCTTGCAAATTGGTCCAATCAGGTCAAGGCCATTAGTGTAAATACAGATAGATATATAATCATAAAACTACAGAATAAATTCAGAAATACACAAGATTTCCGTGATTATCGAAAAATTCAAATATATATCAATGAGCTTGATAGTAAATATTCCAAGACCTATGTTAAAAAGATATATTACACATTGGTCAAGATTTGTAAGTTTGCTGTCTTGTACGGTTACATGAGTACAAATCCAATGGATCGAGTGCGCTTCTCAGCACGTAGAGATGAAAAGAAAAAAGAAATGAAATTTTGGGAACCTGATCAGTTTAAACTGTTTATAAATGAGATTCATGATCCAATGATGCATCTACTTTATTCCACCTTATACTATATGGGATGTAGAAAAGGTGAGGCTATGGCTTTAACATGGAAAGACATCGATTTCTACAGACATACAATCACAATCAATAAAACATGCAAAATGCGTGCTAGAGAGCCTGGAAATTACACCACACCACCAAAAACAAAAAATAGTTATAGAACAATCACAATGCCAAAAATCTTGTACAAAGAAATGAAAGAATGGAAAGACATAGTAATGGGCTTTTCTGAATACTCTGATGATTTTTTCGTGTTTGGCGGATGTCAGCCTTTGCCAGCCGAAACTGTTCGTAGACATTTTAAAAAAGGCATATATGATGCCAATATCAAATTAATACCACAAGAACAGATACCAGAGATACGTATACATGATCTACGTCATAGCCATGCAAGCTATCTTATTAATCACATGACCAATGGATTCACTGATTTTGATATTGCCAAACGTCTAGGTGATACGGTTGATACCTTACATAACACTTACGCTCATTGGTTCAAATCGGCAGATAAAGGCATCGTTGATTTTATGGACGACGATATACAATGATTTATCATATTTTTATAAGATTATAAATCATTCGCAAAAATAATCAAATTGTTGTTTACATAGTGCATGCACCATGTTATAATATGTATGTAAAGAGATAAAGAACCTAGTTCTTTAGGGGGTAAGAGATGAAGAAACCAAAGAAAAAAGGCAAGTCCAAATATAAACGGTTCAAGCAATATTTGGAAATTGCCAAAGAGTTGTTAGAAATCGTCTCACTGATTCTAGCAATAATCAAGAGCATGGGGAAATAACTTCCCCTCTCTTGATTCCATTCTAACATATACCAAAAAGAAAGGAATGATTTTAATGAAAAAAATTGAAATTGTAAAAATGGTATTGGATATAATCGTAATCGTATTATTGATCGTATTAATTTACACATTAATTAGATAGAGGTCCCTATGGGTAATCATTTTGATCAAAAAAAATATATGAGTGATTGGAAAAAAGAAAATATGGGTAGCGTTTCAGTACGCTATAAAAAATCTTTTGTTGACCAATTCAAACAAGCCTGTACAGAGCTTGGCATCACCCAATCAGAAGTATTTCGAAAAGCTATGCAAGAAACAATAAATAAAGCACAACAAAAGACTGGCAAATAGCCAGCCTTTTGTTTATAATGAGCTTAGAAGAAAGATCTAACAATCTCCAAAACTTCGTTTAGAGTGCTGTCCGGACACTCTTCTTTTTTTATGGGATTTCTTTTTCCAATATCTACTGTTCTGACATGTTCGCATAAGATAGCTCCTGTAATTGACAGGCCATCCGGAATCAAAACATGAGATGGAAAATATTTAGTATTGTTTGTGATTGGACAAACAACATACAATCCCATAATGCGATTATAATCATTGTTGGATATAATCAATGCTGGGCGTCTCCCAGCCTGTTCATGCCCCTTTGTTGGATTAAAATCCATAAAGACTATATCGCCCTGCTGAAACATCATTTATTAGATCACCTCCTTGCCTACAATATCATTATCCCAAAACTCTTCTTGAGTTGTTGGACCATCATAAGATGCGAATCTTTCAGCCAATGTCATTGGTTTCTTTTTTTTAGGAGATAAGATGATTTTTTCATCTTCAACTTCCATAGAAAGCTCATCGCCAACATTCAATGACAACAGATTCATTACAGCCATAGGTAACCTGATACCTTGTCCGTTGCCCCACTTTGATACTTTTACTCCTTTCATTTCATTTTCCTCCTTTTAATTTCAAACATGATTTGCATCCATAAATAGTATATACATTGTATAAACTTATGTCAACAACACAAAAAAATCGGGATGACCGCTAAGGCCATCCCTTTTTACCGCTTCAATACATTTTGAAATATTTCGCTAACAATCAGTATAATGAATGCCAAAAACATACCCAATACAAGCATTAGAGGAAACAATACAATATGCCATGGCCAATCAATAACATGGCATATTTTTAGAGCGATAACAGCAATTGGCAATGTTACATAAGCTATGATAAAACAACGATCATGATTATATTTTTTCATAAATATCCGCATTTGAAAAAAAAGCGCACCTAATTAAAGGCACGCTAATTACTCGACAAGAAAATATAGCTGATAAATTCAACAAAAATTACAGTTTTTAGAAACTGCAAAAACAATATTCGAAATTGGTTAGAATCTACTCGAAACTAGGTCATCATAGCATCGATATCTGCATTAGTCACATCGCTCTTTAAAAGCACGTACTGACCATCGCTATCATTAGCTATCATAGTGTCTATTTCTGTATTTGTAACATCCGTAGCATCCGATGACTTGATATATGTGGTACTTATTGTATTTCCATCAGAGTCCGCATTTGCTCGTGTGGCTAATCCGTTAAACTGGGTGGCGGTAACTTGTGCTGGAAAAGTTGCATTTTTAAAAACATCATACTCATACAGATGCCCAGTTCGTGCAAGTGTGCTATTTGTTGTCCAATATGTAGTGCCAAAAAACAGTATATTGCAGACAACCAAATCACTGGCGTATTTGTTTGTGCTTTGGTCTTTTTTGCTGATACTAAATGTAAATCTTATGCTATCAGTTTGGGTTGTTTGCGATGAATTTCCACCAAAGTTACAATCAAATGGTATAGAATTCCATCCGGACCATCCGGATATATCATAGATACCAAGTGTAAGCCATGTCGTTGGTGCTCCAATGGTCGCGTGCTCCACTTTTGCTCTGCATCCGGAAGCTCCATTACCCGATATATTAATTAATATCTTTTTTAATCTCGTGTAAAAAAAACATTTGTTGGCATTAACAGTAATTCTAAGTTGGTCATTGATTGTAACAGTGTCAAAAGTATTATGCTTACCGATGCTAAACGAACCTGTACCAATGGCAGATAAAAGTGCGATTTTATTTGCATCATCTGCTCCGTAATCTAACCATGTGCTACCGCCATCATTAGAGTATTCGATTGTGATTCCTTTCGGATTTGCAAATTCGGCACGATTGGCGCTATGCAAGCTTGACATAGCAGCGTCAATTGGAGATATATCACCAACAATATTGGTATCGCCCCAAAGCAGACGCGATTCGTGCACCGCTTTAGTAGCATCTCTCGTATTATCAACATTACCAAGTCCAACCTGTACTTTGGTAACTCCGTGAGGATTGGATTTATTGCTCGTGTGAGCTGTCACTAGAGCCTTAACTTTCGACCACAGACGGCTAAGCCCTGTACTATCTAAGTACTTAGTCATGATTACTTATCCTTATCTTTAATTACCACGGATGTGCTTCCAGATAAAACAGACTTCTGCCATGATTCAATTGCATCTAACCGACCGTTTATAGTTGTGATTTGAGCCTTCAATTTGCCCCAAAAGTATTTTAGGTTGTCGAAACTTATGTATTTCATATACTACCTTCTTTCGCTCATTACACAGCAATTGTATCAATTTCGGCCGTCGTGATTGCAGTAATATCTGATTGCTTGATATAACCACTCAAATCAACATCTGTATTTCCTATTTTTTCGAACTTTGATGTGGCCGAAATCCATACATACTCATCATAAGCATCGCTAGAATCAGAATGCTTATCTGACACTAAATAAAACACTCCATTAGTTCCAGTAGTAGGCAATTTGTCAACGATTTGAAAGCTTATGCTTGTCACACCGGACAATGCCGCAGCGATAGAGCTTGATACTTGTGATGCTGTTTGAAATCCTGAATCATTGTTCAATGCACTCACTTTTGTCGGTACAGTGATATTAACCGCCTTGCTTGATGGAGTAATTGCATTGCCATTAACTTTGACTTGTTCAATGATATTGACTTGTGCACCTGATGCAACACCGGACAGTTTGCTTTTTTCTGCGGTGGTATAGTCGTTGGTCGAAAGTCCTTTGCCACTTTCTTGCTTCACAAAATAATTTTTTAATCGGTTCCAAAAATATGTAAGACCTGTACTATTTAAATATTTTTCCATTTTTCCATCCTTTAACTACATGCCATAAATAATTTTATCGATATCTGTATCAGATATAACACTCATTTCATCTTGCAGATGTAGATCATTTGATTTCTTGTTTCCAACTAGTTCTATATCATTAATTTTGGGCTTATTAGACAGTGCATTATAGTCGTAAATCAATTCTAGATCACTTTTTGAAAAACTGATGTCATTATCATCCAATATAGATAGCTCAATTTTTGCGTCTTCTAACATCTATATCACCTCGTTATCCAATGATCTAAAAATATCGATTCTTTTTATATTTGTTGCATACGCTTCACCATCTAAAAGCTTTAACCTAACTTGGATATCTGCACCACCGTGCGCAAAAAGAAAGGTCTCTTCCTGTGTTAGATGTGCTTGCACGATGTTCTTTTTAATGATTAGTTCATCTTTATCCTTGATAAGTTTAGTCATACGATTTTGCGATATGATCAGCCTGACGTTTTCACAATCTGTCAAATCCATATCGATATCAAGCTTGCAACTAATTGTTGGAGTAGTTCCCATGCGCATAGATGATAACTCCTTTCTGCAATCATTTTCCAAAAATGCTTAGTAGTTTTTTTAACAGAGATATGATCATACTAAGTAGGCTAGTCAATTCTTTTGATTCTGAGCCTTGCTCTTTTTTTGTATCATCTTCTATAACGTCATTTTTGTTTTCGTTATTGTCTCCTTTTTGCGTATTATCTGCAATTTTAGACTTGTAATGGTCAAAATCAACGTACATCGCATTTTTATCCAAAGACAAACCACTATGTGAATCGATAGATGTATATTGATGGATGGTACCAATGCTTGATGTATCGCTATGATATAATCCATCATTTTTATCCCATTTAGCTACCCATTTGTCATACTGATTTAATTCGCTATCATTAAACCAATTTTCAAAGAACCAGGTACTTGAATAAATTCCTGTATAGAATCCTGCATCTTTAATAGCCTTACATACGATTTTACATGTCTGCACTGCACGTTCTTTTGTCCATGCATTGCGCTTCTTTTTATATTCATCGGCATCTTCCATATCTAGCCATACACCTAATTCAGGCTTATATTTTTTGGCAAGATTAATTGTATATTGTGCTTCCGCTTTTGCTTCATCGTCATTAATAGCATAGTCATATACATATAATCCGTATGGTTTCTTCAGCCCATTCATACGTTCAATCCATTGATCAAGCTTTTTGTCTGTATTTTCTCCATAACAACATCGAATGATTGCAAAATCATATACAGACAAATCAATTGAATCAATATTGTGTTCAGATAAATCAACACCCCAATGTTTAACATTTGATTCATCGATTTCTGATTTTGTGGTTGGTGTTTGTGGCGCGGTGGTATCTGTACTAGGTCCTCCAAAAGTGGCCCATTGATCAACACCGTATTTTTCTGACCCTGATACAGCCACAAAGTATCTGTACTTATTGCCATTAGGTTCAGTTTCGACCCATGAGATATAACGATGACCATTACCAATCCATTTATTGGTATACGTTAGTTTCTTACCTGACTTTAAAGTTTCAACGACCATTCCGGTTGGTGTATCACGACGTTTATTAACATTTTGTGTAAGCGTGGCTACACCAACTTCATTGATCAACTGTGATTCGCTATAGCCACTATTTGTAGCTTCATTGTTTGGTGCATAAACAAAATATCGATACTTGTTACCGTTTGGCTCTGTTTCGACCCAACTGATATATCGCAAATTATTGAAAGTAGTAACATTTGTATATGTTAACTTCTTTCCAGTTGGTAATGTTTCTGCAATAATTCCATTAGGTGAATCTCTACGTTTATTAGTAGGAACGGTTAATGTATATGTTCCGTTTTCATTTGTTAACTTGACGCCAGCTAATTCTTTATGAATAAGATAACCACATAATCGTAAGTTGTTATATCCGTTAGGATAATACGATCCAGGCGCTTGGTACATTTTGTTTAAACGAAAATTAAATTCTTTATACGACGATTCCGAGATAGTAATTTTACCGTCGCTAATGCCTTCTACAACTGCTACATGGCCATAATAATAAGGCGCTACTCCACCGCTAAAAATAGCCAATGCTCCTAATACAGGTATTGATGATCTAGTATATTCAGGTGCATAAGCATTCCATAATTGCGACGCACCAGATACTTTGTATCTATCCAAGGGTTGATTATGGCCTACAATTTCAGAAATACGTGCCGTTGCGTATGTGAAGCAATTCGGCATGGCCACACCAGTCCGCGCCAATGCATATTGCATATACTGCGAACTGCCAAAATTTCCATATGATGTTCTAGGTGTAAAGCTCATGCTTTATCATCTCCTTTTTTTTCAAGCTTTGTGATTCGACAGCATGCACTGTCTAAGTCTTTTTCTATTTGTCCTAACCTGAAATCATGTTCCATCTGCTTCTTTGTCATCTTCTCAATGTCGGACTTCATGCTTTTCAAATCAAGTCTTGTTTCGCTCGAATCGCGACATAGTGCATCAAGCTTGATATTAGCTTTTACAACTCCTTCATTGGCTTTAGCTACATCTTCGGCATCTTTTTTTGAATTATTTTTTACTGTCACAACAACATTAACAATTAACGCGATAAATGCCGCTGAAGAAAACAAAAATTCAAATGTCATGCCATCGTTTGGATTAATCATCCGTCTACCTCAGGTAAGCCGCCAAGACTTGTAAGCAGTGATATCAGTCCGGCCAAAAGGCTTGCGGATAGCACCACTTTCCAATCTACTGATTCAATCATGGTACTAGCTCCGATGGTACCTACTGCCGTTTGACATACCGTTTTGATAGCTCGTGTAAGTGATGCGTCCCACCACTTTTTATTTTTTAATTTATCCATATTAATCTCCTCATTTTTTAAATAAAAAGGGCTATTTCTAGCCCTGTGCAAAACATTAAACTGTTTTTGTGTAGTAAATCGTCACATATAGATTACGTCCAGATTTTACAGAATACGTATCAGTGCCCGTAATAGTTACTTTCGTTGCATTGATTCTTAGACCTACAGTCTTATCACTTGTTGCTCCAGTAATAGGGAATCGTACATAAGAATCACCATCACAATAGATTGCTTTATAATCGACAATAACATCAATGTTGGAAATGCCATGCGCAAAACTTACAGTATTGTTCAATGCCTGATTTTCCCATTTTATAGTAATAGCATAAATCTTCTTGCCATCAATCCATGTAGCACCTGTATCATGCTCTGTAGTACTGTACGACACATCTGCGTATGTCATAAGTTTATATGCATTGGATTCTGCTTTAACATTAAACATTTACAACACCTCCTTAATCTGACTTAAGAAGGTGCTAATATGTTTTAATACTTTAGTTAGTACCCCCCCCGAAGTAATCCATGAAGCGGTTACTATACGCTCAATTGCTCCAGTTGTTGTAGAAAAGTTTGTGATTGTTCCATCGGTATTAATTACGTAAAAGCCATCTCCACTTCTGCCTGATCCAGCAATTCCCAAATAGAAAATCCTTTGAGTGAAAATTGGTCGGTATCCTTCAGGAATCACTACAGTAGTAGAATTATATCCACTTTTGGATACATTTCCGATTTTATTAATATCAGCATTCACAACATTTCCGCTTTTATATAATTTAATTGTCATGCCATCACCTGATACAGTCGTTGTCTGCACGTCAAGATCATCTTGTGTAATGACTTTATAAGCGGTAGATTCTGCCTTTGCATTTAGCATGATACCACCGCCTTTTTGACGATTTCTACAATATCATTAAGGGTTAATGACCCCCCCCGATTTACACCGACTACACCATCGATTTTTACGCCATTGTTATTAGAAGAATTTAGCCACTCGGAAACTTCTATATGCATTGATGTTCCATTAGTTGTAATCAAAAGCGAAATCGTGCGATAAACTGTTGATGTAGACAGAGTATACCAATTGCCATTGTAATACTTAGCAATACACATAACATTTCTATCACTACCTGGAGCATGCATATAAATTACAATATAATCAAAAGTGGTTGGGTCCTCAGCGCACGTAATATCATGCATATATTTTACCGATGTGCTCGATCCAAGTACGGTTTCTTTGATATCACCTTGTTCCACTAATTTATAATTATTGCTTTCTGATTTTGTATTGATCATTCGCTATCTCCTTTCACGACGACTTTAGTGTTACCGGACATAACTGCGTCCTTCCAGTCTGAGATATCGCTCACGTTGTTAAGAGCGGTGCCAAAATCCTCAATAAATTTATTGATTTTTTCATGCCAGTCCGATTCACCTTTTACGAGCTTGTAGTCATCTAGATTTACTGCCATTATTTATTACCCTCCTTCTTTAACGAACCACTAATCTTGATCCTTTTGATTTCGCCTTTCAATATCATTGCCACGTCACCTCCGGGCTCAATATAAATTCATCACATGGAACAACGGTATATACATCGCCATTTTCCAAAGTTAATTGCACGTCATAGCAGTATCCGCCAAAATCCATACTGCTTGTATCAATTGGATCCAGTTTGAATGTATTGACCGTTCCATTTGATTTGACGTCTTTTTCAATCAATATTCTTTCATCCGCATATGATTTTTTTACCGTAAAAAGACATGTTTCCTTGTCAGTGACAAGATGATTCGTTCCATCTTCATTTGTGATCAGCACATCGATGTTTTGCGTATCGCCTCGAACCATTATGATCTTATTTGTCATCTTAGTATCAGTGCCCCTGTTCTCACACTATCTTTAAAAACAACTGCGTATTGGCCATTTCTTACCTTGTTGATTTGGTCAACTGTCAAGCTAACCCCATTGCTATCGACAAGAACTTTTGGGCTGGCACTGACCTTTGTATGATTCATATCCGTGTGCTCGTATGAGCACATGACATGTACAAGAGATGTACCGCCGCATGTAACATTTTCAACTGAACTGCATCCGGCACCTCCGTCAAACAAGTATAAGTCAACCGTTGGATAACAGTTCATTTCATGATCAATCGTACCAATGACAATAGATTCTGTTTCTTTTCCTGTTTCTAACGCAGAGATGCGTGCAGATAATTTTGCCTCCGTCGTATCTTCAATCTTCTTATATTCCGATTTTGCGATTTCCGAATAATACTTCGCGTTATCTGTATCTTCTCCAACTCTTCTTCCTGTACCACCTTTTGCCCATGAGTTTGAGATGGTTGACCAATATTTGGCGTTATCCGTATTTTCGCCATCTCTTTTTCCAGTCTCGCCATGGGCCCATGATTCCGCCCATTTGTAACCCTCATTGATCAACTTATCAACTTCTGCTTTGGCCGTCTCATATGGGTCATCGTAATGGGTCTTAACAGATGGTGAAATTTCCAGAATAACTGGATAGTAGCTTACGACTTTAGTCAAATCATCCTGGTTATATACGATGATCTGTGCCTTGTACTTTCCAGCTTTCCAACTGATCTGTGTATCGACCCAAAAGCGCACGATACGATCATCAATGGTATCCGCCGGGCAGTGCAAAACATTGCCAAGAGATGTTTCAACATCAACATATACTGTTTTGTATTTTAGATTTTCTTCGACTGCAATACGGACCTCATAATTAGAATCGTACTGCATCAATGGGATCGTTATATTCTCTTCATGGTTTGATAGATTGATCCTGTACATAGGCATTCCTCCTTTCGCTACTTGACAACGAGCTTTGTGATAATACCGTTAACGCATGTGATATAGATATCTGGCTTGCCAACAAAATTAGGTCTTAGTACAAGCTTTGGTGCTACAAGGCTCATGATATTAAATGCTTTACCAGTCGTACCATTAGCACCGTCACCTTGATTCTGACCAAAGTATTGACCGTTATAGTACATGGATACATGACCGTAGGGATTACCCGCAAATTGGGTGCCATCCCAGAAACAGATATCGCCGTTCTTGTATTGCTGTCCAGTCACGTTCTTGCAATAAGATGATAGCCCGTTTGATTGCCACCCGGATCCAATATCCCAGGCATTTCCCGATATCCTGGAATGACCGCCCCACATGACATATACGTTAAATCCATCTACACACTGTGCGCCATATGCGCCGTCTACATCGTTCCAAGTGCCATTGTATTTGCTGACAAAATCTTCAAAATTTTTTGCCATTATTTGACACCTGTAACTACGCCGTTTACCACAGATATCGATTCATCAACTTTATAGGTACCATTCAGGCCTCTGGCTCCGGAACCGCCGTGGATAGATACAAGTCCAGCACCATCCAAACGCAACTGCTCACCACCGTTTGATAGGACAACCATGCTTTCTGTGACTGATACATATCGAGAAGCACTATTTTGCAGAAAGGCACCATTGCTATTTATGATGACTTCATTATCACCGCATTTAGCTAGAAAATTTCCGTTATTGATTAAGACTTCTATATTTCCAATTTTCCAATGCGCATTCCTTACAGATTCGATGCCACCGTAAAACTGTCCTATAAAGTCAAGTATCACGGAATTTGACCAGTCCCAGTCATTTCCAACCTGTTTCCTTGTTACTTCAAGTCCTTTCGTGCCTAATGCCATCGCTCCCCAAGTCCCATCATTGGTCTTGTTTTCGACTTTGATGGACTGCACATCACCTTGATTCATGGTTGTTTTAGATGCTACATTCTGCGCATTGAACCCATCAACCACACCAGTGATAGCTTTTCCTCGTATTGTGTTGGTCCTGCTGTCCGTAACATTTGACACAGTTCTCTGCGTTTTAGCTGCACTTTTGAAAAAATTTTCCTGATAATCACCAAGCTTTATATTCGTAACCAATCTATTTGTAAAATCAACGGTCCTTTCAATGACCCTTGCTGTTGTCTGTATTCCAAGTACGTCATTATATACATCGACCGAATCTCCCAGGTTTAGTGAAACCAATGGCTTGATATCTGCGTATTCAGGCAGTGAAGAAATGTCAATCAAATCGATGTCATATGTAATTGTAGGCATATCAATATGATTGACCGTGAATTCTTTTAGAGCCCGTTTACGCAATTCATCATAAAATTGTTCTCGTGTATCACATATGATCGTGCCAGCACTTTCATTTGTGGACGCATCCTCTTTGAGCTTGATGTCAGAGTATTCAACTTCATAGGTGTTTTTTAACGAATAGGGAAAATTGTTTGGCGTCTTAACAACGTCTTGATACCAAACGCCATCTATTTTTTTAGCCAATCGGTTGCCAAAGGCATTGCCGTCTCTATCACCGTATCCTTTTGGTTGCACCTGTTTATACGTGTTAGACAGGTCAACGGTATATTTGATTCCTGTCATATTTACACCCGTTTGGATGCGTATCCTATTTTCTTTTGATTTTGTATCCAGTGTTTTATATGCTCTTATCTCATAGTTATTAAAGATGATTTCAGCATTCCACACGTTAACAAAGGAAGTATCGCTATCACCAAATAATGCATCAAAATAAGTAATATAACTCCATGCTGTTGATGCAACAGTGTCAATATTTGACCACGCTTTTAACTCGGATGATATATAGTCCTTTGTCCCATATACCCTTACAGGTGCTTCAACAATTTCTTTCAAAGCTTCTTTACCGGTTTTATTTTTGTAGGAAACTTCAGAACATCGTATGCATCTTGAATCATAGAATATTGGATATGCTTCACAAGTGATCAGATATTCCGTCTTTTCGCATTTCATTACCCGAAACACCTGCATATCTGCAAAAGCATCCGCATCCGGCGCATTTTCACGTGGATTATACTCAACACCAATTAGAACATCTTCCTTAATGATGCGATTATTATTAACAGAAAAAGGAATCTCCATGTGAAGATTCCATAGTGTATTGATACCTTCTGTCAATGTACAAACGGATGGCTCTATGACCTCTCCAGGGGTTTCTTTGAGCTTGTTGGCCTTGTAATCAAATGCTTTACTATCAAAAATCTTGATCATAAGCGCCTCCAATTAGGAATAACCGAAATATTAATACCATCTGTTGCGCGAATATTGTTTACACCATGCTCCATGACCAGATTCTTCAAATTGCCGACGTAAGACAATACTTGTATTGATCCATCATTCTTGTAGCATCGAATAATGGCGTCTCTTACGCTAACGTTTGCTTTAGACATGCCAGGCAGTTCAAACGAAACATCATATGATCCACTATCGTTTGATATAGATATCATCACATTTCTCTTTTCAGTATTGCTATTCGTCAATATGTACATCGGCTCACATCGATACCACGAATTATATTCGATTTCCGCAAGCGTATATGAATATAAACCGCCAATCGCATATTCATACGGTGCAAATGTAAAATTAACTTTCGCGATGCCTACCTTTTTGACACTTCTGTCTGCTGATTCAATCTCAACCTTTGACAGATATTTAAACCATTCTAAGCTTGTCGATTCCTGAAAAACTATCTTTTGATCATTGACGTTAAAGCTATATAGCCACTGCTTCAGTAGTGCCCACTGATTCCCCCATTGTCCCTTTTCTTCCTCTAAAAAATAAAAAGAGTATGGGTCTGTATATTCTTTGTATACATTCTCAAATACTCTATCACGGCCATCTTTTCCGATCACTTCATCATACTCATAGTACTTTGGCTGTGGTGCGTTCGCATCTCCTGGAACGATCAACGGTGCGTATCGAGTAGAGCTTTCACCGTTTATGACCAAATGGAATGCATCATAAATTTTTCTCATTTATCTACACTCCTTTCAGCATGTTGTAATTAATAACGCTTTGTGTGGATTGATCACGCATGAATTCGATCAGCGTTCGACCATTAAGTTTGACATCTGTATTTTTGTTAAGGATTGCATTCATGATATTGATTATGATTGCCAACTGCCCTGTAATCGCCGATACACCGCCATTTTCCGTTGGATTAACGGTTGGATCAACATGTATCGCATTGATACCGTTTGTGGCTCTAATAGTAGCTTGCTTAGTCATATCATCAATTGCTTGATTCAATGGTCCAGTATTGGCAGTCACACCAACACCAATTCCAGAAGGCAGATATTTACCAACTTCGTCTGCCATTAACTTTGAAGGTGACTTGATTCCAAAGAACTTTTTGACATTTCCTATTGCCGCTTTGCAGATAGCTTTCAATGCCTGCCATATCTCACTTGCAGAACCTTTGATTCCACTTGCAATACCGCGCACAATATCGCGACCAATAAAACGCCAACCAGCGCCAAGATCAATTGTTTCTTTGATATTCGAAACAATATTGCGCATGATATTACCTGGCAAAGATGCTAATGATCTTAATCCGGAACCTAAAAATTTTACAATACTGGCGCCTAGATTGGCCCATCCTACCGCGGTTATGACACTGAAAATAGCTTCTACTATTTTCCCCGAATTCGCAATTAAATTTGGAATATTTGTGATGATGCCTTGGACAAGCATCAGAATTATCTTCCCACCTGTTAGCAATATTTTTGGCATGTTGTCGTTGATGATACCGCAAATGTCAATCACTATCTGTGGCACATACTGTATCAACACAGGTATCGAATTTATAAGACCTTGAGCAAGCGCAACCGCTAATCTCAATCCAGCATCGACCAGTTTTCCTGAATTTTGCCGTATGCTGGCCACTAGCTTGCTGATCATCGGCAGTATCTGAGCCATTAATTTTGGCAATCCTTTTGGCAGACCTTTTGCTAGATTGTCCATCATCTTCACAGCAGAGTCAGTGAATTTCGGGCCTTGTGTCATAAGTACGCTATAGATAGCCTGAGGTATGGCAACCATCATATTGCTAATAACAGGCCCTAAATTGCCTAAAAAAGTGCCTGCTGACATGATCAGGTTTTGCATCGATTTCTGCATGGATAGCACAGCATTACCTTCGCCGTCTTTGACACCAGTAAGCGATGCCATAAAATCTTGTGCTGATGCTTTCATCATATTGAATGATCCACTAATTGTCGTTTTAGCTTCCTTCGCCGATGTTCCAGCAATGCCTAAATGCTTCTGCATGACGCTGATAGCGGAAACAATATTAGAAAAACTTAAGTCACCGTCTTTTACAGTAAGATTCAAATCTTTCTGCTCTTTGGTCATTTTTGATGCATCCGTAATTAACCTTTGCATCTCTTCTTTTGTACCGCCATAACCCAATTTAAGGTTGTCCAGCATCATATAGTTTTGTTTGGCAAATCCTTGATATGCGTTCTGGATATCCTGCATATTAGTACCCATTTTGTTGGCGTTATCGGCCATATCAATGACAGCACGATTTGACATCTGAGCAGCTTTTTTGGTATCACCGCCAAGTGACTGTAACATCGATGCACTGAAAGACGTCACTGTCTCCATATATTGATTTGCACTCAATTGAGTGGTTTGGAATGATTGTCGTGCATAGTCCTTTACTCGATTTGCAGAATTTTTAAATAAAGTTTCCACGCCACCAACAGATTGTTCAAGATTTGCACCGGCTGTTATAGAATCTTTTAGAAACTTGCCAATAGCCGCCCCACCAATCACGGTTTTAGCGATAGTCGCAAACTTGCCGCCAAAAGCGCGTCCAGCATTATCTCCTTCGGCACTCATCGGGCCCCCAAGGACACCACGAATGCGATTGGAAATTCCTTCTGCAGATGGCATGATCTGTACGTATGCCTTGCCTAGTGTAGTTCCGCTTGCCATAGACTATGCCACCCCTTTCAATATTTTTTGACGTTCGATTTCGAATTGCTCTACCGTATCAAATGCTACAATGCTATTTTTGTTATCACATTTGCCAGTCAGCATATCCGCCAATGATTCTGGACGATTTTGATTTTTCTGACCATCTTCGGTATTCATCCAAATCAAAAGATTCAGCTGGTCAAAGATACGTGCCAGCAATAGATCGGTCATATCGACATCGACGCCATTCAGCTTTTTAAATATTCTAGAATCAGGCCCTAAACCAGTAGCTAGCATAGCGATATAATCAGCGTCATACTTACGATAGTCATAAATATGATATGTTTCGGCAAGGTCACATATGAGTGCCGATTCATCCGCATCCAGCATACCAGCCAGGGCCATTAGTTTTTTAGTTCATCTGAATTAAATACTTTTCCTAATGCTTCTCCAACATCATTTGCATCAACAATGCCATCTTCATCCTTCAGATGATCATATAAACGTTGTTTCTGGTCTTTTCCTAACAACAACGTGCATACATCAGAAATTGCATAAGGATCTTTCTCTGATTCGCGTAATGCATCCATCAAAAGCATATTCCTTGTACGCTTTTTGTTGATATGCAATTCAAACCCGTCTTTCAATTTGACAGTAATAATATTAGTTTCTTTAGACGCCATTTAGTTAAGCCCCCTTAGAATAGTATTCATAATGTGTTTTTCCATTCTTGTCCGCAGACGCTGTTAAAGTGATGCCGAATCCGACTGCGTCATTATCCTTGTAAGTGATCTTATCCAAATCAGACAATGTAGCATTTGGTACTACGATACGATGCAAGATGCCACCTTTAGCAATCAATTCAAAAACATAGGCATGTGGTACTAAATCATACGCGCTAATATTCACCATGATACCTGATGATAGGTCACCAGTTACATTGCTATCGCCAAAGACCATCTTTAACGCTTCATCCTTTAATGTTTCAATTAACGTAAAAGCAAATTTATCTTCACGGCCTTTATCAGCCACTAAAACAACGTCTCCGCCCCAAGCTTTTACGTTTTCGGTATCAATCTTATATTCGTTTTCTATACCATCATCTGAGCAGTAACCCGCGTTTTTAAAGGCGGCATCTAATACCGTAGTTGCATCTGTTGGCAATGTTGTTCCTGTTGGCGCCACGAAAACAGATCCACCAACTTTAGGTTTTCCATATGTCACGTTATTTACATTATTTACATCTGTATTTGTTGCCATAAATCATTTCCTTTCTAGTAAGTAAGATCATAGATACACTGATATCTATACCTTTTTGTTGTTGTGTCGGTAAAGTTGTAATCCGAGTTTAATGTAGATGCACCGACCTCATCCAATTGAACGATAGCGTCCAATGTTTTCTTGACCAATTCATTAAGCTTTGCCGCTTCGTACATGGATATCGCATAGCTCTGAACGGCAATCGTTGCATGATTGATCCAATTGTCACGGCTTGCCCCGGTCTTCTCAATCAATACAAAAGAATCCGGCTTTTCTGTCGGTTCTTCAGTATATACTGGAACATCAAGCTGCTGCTTGAGCCAATTTAATACAATTTTTTCAATCAACTTTAACACTCCCTACAGCCTTTGATAATATGTTGGTCTTCTTGTTATAGAATCCGGCCTCATAGGTGTCCGCCTGTACCCGTGCAAAACACCTTTGATTTGTGGTTCCACTTTCAACTGAATATCCTTTTTCGATTGGTGTTGCTTCCAGTGCCGTCTGTGCACACGAATCAATAATTTTTTTCATCTGTGGCGACAACATTAATTCTGCCACGCCTTCTCGATTCAGCTCAAACTTCACATTAGCCACAATATTCAACCTTCACTTTCTTATTCCACCTTAAAGGAATATTTTCTTCAATGCCTTCAGTTGGCATCCCATACGTTCGAAAACGTTTTCCAAATATGATCACATCCATATCGATCCAATCATTGGTATCACCTTTTGGAATAGCAAGCGTATAGGCTAATTTTTTGCCATACAAAGATAAAGAATTAGAAATATCCTCACTGCTTGGCTCACCCACCAAAACATCACGTACGGGTATCTGCTTTTCTTCGTATATTGGTGCTCCAAATGAATCTGTACCTTGCTGTACTTTTTGAATCAGAATAACATCAGTACCTCTGATCATATATCCTCCAGTGGAGAATGCATGCCAATATGATCTCCAATTCCGAGCATTTTCTTTTCTATTTTTGATAGATAAAGCTCACCTACAGAACCGTTGCTTATGGTAAAAGACTGGGAATACCCTAAAGCGGACATGCTTCCCTGTGTAGATCCCACTGGAAAACCGGTCGTGCTTTCACCGTCTCCAAGTACCCGTCTGACCATACGGCATGATACAAGCTTTAAAACGTCGCCATCAATAGTATCCGTATTTTTGCAGTATGCTTTGATAATGGCTCCAGCCTCATCTAATAAAAACGTACATTTTCCCTTTTCAGATTCGGTCATTTCTCTGAATCCACTGATTACATCTTCTGTCGTTGCATACGCAACCATTTATATCACTCCTTTGCAGAGCTTGCTTTTTCTTTTTTTTTCTTAGCTTTTTCTTTGTGGCCTAATTTCTTATATTCTTCTACTCGATCATCAGGGACATACATAGATGTCCCTGTCATCTTGTTAATGAGTTCGATCATTAAGCAGTCACCGTTAATCGATTAAATACGGTCGTATCACAGCGGAATCCCAATTCAATTTCTGCACGAACTGCAAACATATTTTGCTGCCATAAATTGATGGTTTCACTTCCAGATGTGATGGTTGCTTGGTCGGAAATTGTAACCTGTACACCTTCGACCGTTCCATAAATTGCTTTTGTCCAGTCACCAACAAATCCGACTGTATTTGGCGTCCCCGTAACATATGCCCCTTTGGACTGTTTCGTTGGTGCACCTAAAATCATTGGAATAGCTCCTTCAGCTACCGAATTAATAAACAATGGCCGGTTTGTAGTATCTGTTGCGGTCAACAAAATGCTCTTACAACGTGGTGAAATCACATAACCATTCACGATTCCGTCATGTTCCGAAATATCGAGATCAGCAGCAACCAAGCCCTTATATGCATCTGTTTTGATATCTTGACCGGTAACAGCTTTTAACGTATCAAAGTCTTCGCCTGGCTTATCAACCTTTCCAAATACTGTTGCATCAAATTTATTAGCTAATGCCAATGGCAGACGTGCAACCAATGCATCATATAAAGCAGGAATATCTCGCTTAAACTCCATAGAGAATGGTTCAATAACTGCTAATTTATAAGCAACTAATTTTTTTGTATCCACTGTTGCTGAAGATACTGGCTTGCTGTCCCCTTCTTTGACCCATGCAGCTTCTGGATCTGACAAAATAACTGGAATTGATACACCTGTTCCAGGCAATTGGACTTGCCGTGCCAACTGCATAACTGCTGATTGTTCTTGTGTGTTCTGCAAAATTTCGCTAGATACCTCAGTAGGTAACTGTAATGATTGTCTTGTTAAATTTGCCATATACGTTCCTTTCTAAAAATTTTCATTCATCCAATCTTTAAATAAATCTCTGGTTTTTTTACCGGAAACATGAGAAGGCTCACCAGAATCCTTCACTTTTGGATATCCATTTGGATTCGCAAATTTCAAAATGGCTTCTGCTTGTGTTTTACACGATTCTTCATCATCACCAGATAAAAGATCATATGGTACCCCTGTTTCCTTCGATACTTTCATACGCAGATCTCTGACCTTATTTGATTTTGTGATCTGATCAAGCTGTGCCTGCAGTGCATCGGCCTTCTCTGTTGCCTTTTGAAGCTCCGTTTTTTCTGCTTCTTCCATTTCATCAAATTTCGTGGCTTTCGCCTTTAGATCATCATAATCTGCATACTTGTTTTTAACTTCTACGATACGTGATTGAACAATGCGATTTACATCATCCTGCGTAAAAGTTTTTTCCCCTGTTTGAGGGTCGTTTCCCATATTGGTATTTTGTTCGCTCATATTTTCCTCCTTGAGCTGTAGCTCCATAAAATGGATAGTCTTATCCTCGTTTATGGCACGAGTTGCCATATAAAAAGATGGTCATTGCTGATCATCTTTTTTAGCATATAATTCACGTCTTCTGGCGTTACGATCATCTTTGATTTCATCATAGCCTTTTCTGCGCATGGAATTAAGCTTTTCATTAATGGTGTCGCCTTCTGCATCATCAATTTCTTTACTAAGACGATCCGGGTCATATCCTTCAACCGTACTTTCACCATCAAATCGTATCGCAAATTCACAATCGCAATTGTTATGGATATGGCCTAAATATCTATTGCCATTATTCAAATTAGCATGAAGCCATCCGAAACTAGATAAATACTTACAATAGGGGCATGAATCACCATGATTGATCCATGCGTATTCTGCACCATCTCTTTTAGCGTTTTGTAACATCGTATCGGATGCTGATTTTTTGACCAGACGGCCTATCGCATCAGCTGGACCATTTAATTTATCTTTTGTCCCATTGATGGCACGGGCAACATCTGCCATTTCTGGTAAATCTGCCGGAACAGCACCAATTACATTGGCATTTTGCAGTTTGGCCAGTTGGTCATACATCTGACATGCCAATTCGGATGATGCGCCTCCATAACGATTGACCAATGAATACGCATACTCAATGATCGGGTACATATCTTCTGTTCCATGTCGTTGGATATACTCATTCAATAATTCGGATGCCTTTTTGTTGATTTTCGACAACCTTGTCACATAATCAAGCCATTCCTTCGATGTTATCTGCATTATCTTTATCCTTTACATTAGAATTCATCGATCTAATTACATTGGAATTAAATTCTTGCTGAATGACCAAATTCCCCTGGTTTCTCTTTTCCTGTGCCTTGATGCGTTGAATATCTGCTTGATCAAATCCAACCATTTCCAAGAATACATCCGTTTCCCCAAAGCCTTGACGGGTTGATGCAATCTTGATTGCGGCATCTGCTGTTACAGCAACTGATGGCATAGCCGGATTCTTGAAATGAGGAATGATATTTCTATCATTATCTTCCAATTCATTTAAGCTGCAATTTTTAGCAACTGCCTGTGCCATTTCTGCAATGGTCTTCAATGATTTTGCATTTCCAGCATTGAGCTGTTCTGCCAATGAAACCAATGTCTGTGATTGTGCCAGGATAGCATCCGATGAAGTCGGATTGGCATCATTGACAACACCTGTATCCGTTACTGTCAATCCAGTTGCAGCGCTGAACTGTGTAGCTAATATCCTTAGCATCTGCACATGCGGTTCAATCGAGCCTTGAGAAAACTGGCCGACCGTCGGCTTCTCGCCTGTTTCTGGATTGCTTGTTGATGCCAAGATACTACCGATATACTGTCTGAATTTGTCGGATATGACCGCATCATACTGATCATCCGTAAGGCCAAGCATATACTTTTGCGGACTTGTTGAAAATTCAAGCCCGATCGTTGCGTTGGCAACTGTCCGCACATACCCCTGTATCAATCGGCGTACAGACTCTTTTATTCTTGAACGTCCAAACGGCTTTCGACTGGTTGCATTCCATATCATAGGTTCCATCAATGGTCTTCCCATGCGATGCGGATGCTCGATTGCTTCCCATCTATCATCTATTTTGACGAGCTCCCAAATTGAATCATCTGTATACAGATTGATATGAGAAGGCGTCCATGTCTTGTCTTTCTCATCTTTAACGGTATCGATAATAGCCATTCCACACTCGATACGGCCTTTTTCGCCGTTCCATAAGGCTGATGCACTCATCGGTGAATGGAATCGAATACGACATTGAATATCATCATCAGCGGAAAGTGTCGCAAATGTACATCCAAATTGAAGCTCATCACGACATGCTTTCATATATTCGGACACAAGATTATTTGCGTTCATGATACTCATGACCTCATCTGCATCATTACCATCCATACTGACAAAACCATCAAACATGGACCTGGACGCCAAGACATCGACGCATTTTGCTCCCCATTCACAACTGATTTCCAAATTATGGAAATGTTTAGGAATAGCCAGGCCTAGATTGACCTCAGATAACGGAATATGACCTTCGTAATATCTTTCTTTAGTTGCGTTTTTTGCATTGTGATAGTTGAATGTTTCAACTAATTCTTGCAATTGCATCTGTTCTTTTAATCCAAGCCCAACGACTTGATCCGGAACAATTGTTAAATTTACCATCATCCAATCCTCATCTTTCTATGTGGATCTCTTTTTGATTCTTTCGCACCCCAAAAAGCTAATGCACATGCTTCAATTGGAGATGAATCATCTCCACCAAAGGCCCATCCACCGCCTAATGGTCGTTTGATTGATGTTAATGCACTATCACTTAAAGCATCTTGGTATTCGTACCAAGTCACTGAATGCTCATTGATTGCGTCCGTCAATAGACTGACCGATGCCAATACATCCTTTATCCTTGGTCGTATGATCGACCCTTTTGCGCGCCATGTATCAGAAATACGATCAACAAGCACATCGACACCATTTCTTCCATCAATCACCACACAAGATGCCTGATGATATCTTTTATTTAACCAATCAGATAGCCATCGGATGCCTTGCCCTGTCGGTTTACGACTGATAAATGAAATTCTTGGTTTATTGTTGGATTCAAATGGTATAACTGCACCACATAGGCACACTTCAGAGCCATCCGGACTGAACTTAACACCATAGGCCGTTTTCCCATTTGGTTTTGGCTCAAGAGATGCACATGCTTCCCATGCTTCTTTATGAATTGCAGAATCATCCTGTTCAGTTATTGCCGGGCTCCACCATCCAAGGCGCTCACGGGCAAAACCGTCCGCACTCATCGTTCGGCATTCCTCGGAAGTAAATTCTTCTGACAGGTGATATCCAAGAGATGGGTTCGTACTATACCAAACGGATGAATCTGCAATGTTGATATCCGTTATACTGTCACCATCAACGGACCACTCATGCCACGCATCATGCGGTCCAGGATTCTGTAATGATGTGGTACGTCTTCTTCGGAATACTTCTCCAGGACATCGAGGGTATGGCGGCGTACCTGTATAGATGATCTGTCGCGTACCGGTAGCACTGGCAGCCAATGTTGCCATGATAGCTTCCACTTGATCATCTGTTAATTCCTGTGCTTCGTCGTATATGACCAATGAGATCCCGTCGAAACCACGAGCAGCCTGTCTCGATCGGGCAGAATATTCAATGACACCGCCATTAGTCAGTTCAATACCTTCTTCGCCATTAGTAAAAGATATCCGCGATACCTTATCCATGATCTCTGGATGGTTCTTATTGGTGAACATCTGAACTAAACGTTTAAATGATTTTTTGGCCGTCTTTACCTGGTGAGCCGTATGCAGGATCTTTTCACCATTAATGATCAGACCAAAAAACTCGCGTGCCTCAAGACAAACATTTTTACCATTTTGCCTAGGTACCGCGAGTCCTGCCGATGTCATTGTATATTTTTCGTTTTCATCAAGACCCAACCAACAATCAACGACCAACTGTTGCCATGGATCAAGCTTAGATCCATATGCCTCCATCAAATCACATGCATCTTGTCCATCTGAGTGTGTTCTTTTTGGTTCAATCTTGATTCTAGGCTCTTGAGAGCCCTTTAAGCTTGCGATTGTCTTCTCTCCTTGATGATATCCAGCATATTCTTATGCTTCAATTCTTCTTTCTGCTCGTTAGCCACTTCTTCTGGAAGACATTCGAGTATCTTGTTCATGCCAAGTATATAAGACTTCCATAGATTCTCATACGACTTAAAAAGCGGATTCTCTCGATATCCGCTTTGACCACCGCCATTGTTGTATTCAATGATGATATTTTGCTCACACGCTTGTTCACGAATGTCCTCTAATTTGATCTGCATCCAGGATACATTTTGTATGATGGGCAACATCATTTTGATGGATTCATCACTGAAATTGTTTGTTTTTAATAGCTTTTTTAACTTGTTTTGGGCCCTTTTTGCCCTTGTTTTTACTGTATCCTCCAACCTTATATGTCACCTCTTTCCTGACCACCCCCTGCCACCCAATGGGTCAGGGGGTAAATCGGCGCTGACGCGTGAGCTCGCCGTCATGTTAAAGGAGGCTAACCTCCCCACCTTAAAATTTAAAAATGTTTTTACCAATCACCATCTGAAATTGGTTTTTTCTTTTTTTTACTTAATAATTCAACACTAAAATCCACTTTATTGGACTTCCAGGCATTGCAACAATAGTGAGCTGCCTGTAGATTGTTCCAATCTTCTGCCGCAGCTCTTGCACTTGGATACCCAAATTCTTTCCACCGGCTAACAGGTTTTATTTCATCAATCACAAAACTCAATGGATGTTTAAAATCACTTGGTTCATCATAGTGGATTGGACCATACCTACCATGGCATATACCACACTCACACCCCATCGCTTTCAACCGGGCACGGTGTTTTCGGCGCAGGGTACCATTTGCATATCGTACATTCTGTTTCATGCTCCCCACCCTATTGGATAGGCACGATAAAAGGCGGCGCTTCAAGAGCATCCGCCTCGTGTGCTTATCTACTGGTTACCTTCCTGGTAACTCTGTACATTACCATACTATCACATAAAACCAGGAAACATTGTTTCCTATTTTAAAAATTTATACAAATATTTCATCTTTTTATTGACGTTACGTTACCGTTACGGTATAATATAAATGTAGAAAGGAGAACAAACCAATGGACAATATAGTCCTTGTGATCAATCTTATCACCGCTATCATCAATCTGTTAACTGCCGTGATTATGATAGTGGCGATAGTCAAAGATCACTAACGATTGGAGAGGATAAAACCTCTCTAATCCTCAACTGTATTGTATCACATTGATTCAATCATAGACATGGAAACAATCACATTGATCATCAGTATTGCAGCACTATGCATATCAATATATGGATTAACAATCGCAATCAAAAATAGAAAGGACAAATAACATGCATACCAAATCAATCAAGCTATCAAAAAAGAAAGATGGTCGTGGCTATATAACTAGCTATACTGTAAACATTGGCACAGCAGAGGCTCGTGAATGCGGTCTTGTATCAACCGATGGATCACCCATTGAATTAGAAAAGGTCATCGATACCGAACATGGCCAAATCATCATCAGAAAGAAAGTCACGGAGTGATCCGTGATTTTTTTATGCATTACTTGTACTTAATTCATTCAACTCATTTCGTATATGCTTCCAAAGTCCAGGTCTTGTATACCCATATTTTTCGGCAACGGCATTAAATGTCATATCACCAACTACATATAAATCGAAAAGAATGTTACGATCACGAATGTTAAGTAGTTCTAACCATCTGCACTCATAGATGCGTTTTTGATAGTATTGTATTTCTCTTTCAACGCGCTCTGCCTTTTCCATCAATCCAAGTGGACTGATGTACTCATGTTCATACTTCGGCATTGGTAATGTTGATTGTTCCTGCTCTCTAGTAAGATGCACATTGGCATGCGATAAGCCTAACTTTTGGTGATTGATAACCTCCAATTGTTGATTAAGCTCAATAATGCGATGACAGCAATAATTGAGTGATCTTAAATCGTTTAATATTTGTAGCTCTCTTGCCATGCGCCTACCTCTTATATTGATAAAATTGGCTTTTATCCAAACACCATACTTGTCCATCATCAAACTGGACATCATATAGCTCACCTAGGTCCATCTTAGTGATATGGATAACAACTCCAATTTGACCAATATAATCTTTTTTTCGTTTGCCGTTTTTGCTAACTATAAAGTCTTCGTATGAATGTATAAGCTTTTTGAACTTAACCCTAGTCACATTGTTCTGTGCTTCCATTTACACACTCCTTTAATACCTCATATGCCTTGTTTACCAGTTCTAATTGAAACCATGACCCACATCGAATCGTGTGATCATATGCAATTTTATACAAATATTCCAATGCATCTTTTTCGCCCATATTGCCTTGCCTCGTTCTCTCTTTTTTATTGTCAAATAACTCTATATTATTTTACATTTGGATTTCATTGCTCATAGCCTTTAACCGTGCCGTTTCAGACCGTTTTTTCAAACCAAAAACTTTGTATATTTTTTAGGCCATAAAATCATCCGTTTTTCCACATTTCATCCAGATGTTTTTTCTTCTGCTTTTTTGTCGATTTCGAATAAATTGATGTCGTATCAAGACTGGAATGGCCAAGTATATCTTTCAGCTCTGTCACGTCTCCAATCTGTTCCATGAAACGTGTTGCGAACAGGTGCCTAAATGCATGCGGATGAATCTTGCTTAGCTTGATGCCTCGACATTGACCAGCCACTTGCTTCAACCCTCTGTATACGCTCATATAATCCACATCAAATAGCTTTCCTTCATCGATTCCAGTGCCCTCTGCGTACGATATCAATTCACGTCTAAGCTTCGTATCAACGATGATATCCCTTGTCTTCCCTTTGTTTCGTACCGTGATATACGGCCCTTTTCTAAGACTTTCTATCGTAAAATACTTTAATTCGCCGATTCGGATACCTGTTTCACCAAGTATTCTCATGATGTAATACATATCCATCTCATCCTTCTTTTTGGCCATTCGAAGCATCCTTTTGTACTCTTCCTTGGTTATAACATCTTCAATCGATGCTTTTTCCTGGACCTTGATATTTTTAACGGCCAGTTTTGAATCAAACCGTTTCAAGCGTGATAGATCATCAATGTTTGATTCACAATATTTGACCAATTTGTTGATGATAACAATTTCATTGTTGACCGTCTTTGGACTGTATGTATCAATCAGATGGCGTTTGTAGTTGATCATGGTCGCCTTAGTAACCTCGCCATCCGGGATATACTTCAAGAATTTATTGACCGCGCATTCATAGCGCTTGATCGTGTTCTCACTTTTTTCATCTTCAAATTCGAGATCCAGCCATTCCTGTTTCTTATTTTCAAGATCATGCTTATTCATAATTGCGCTTTTTCAAGGAAAGTAAAATTATCAACTACAACTTCAGTAACATATTTCTTAGTGCCGTGATCATCATCATAGTGCCTTGTCTGTATACGCCCTTCCACACCGATCAATGATCCTTTATTAAGATATTTAGCCATCGTCTCGGCCAGTCGGCCCCATACGACACAATTGATGAAATCAGCTTGCTGCTGTCCTTCTCTGACAATGCTTCTAGCCACGGCCAACGTAAAAGGCGCAACACTGGTGCCTGAAACAGTGCTGCGCAATTCGATATTTTTTGTCAATCGTCCTGTTAATACTGCTCTATTGATCATAATTTCCTCTTTTCCTTAAACTAAAGCTTTTGCTATTTCGATTGCTTTTTTTGCTATTCTGGCGGTCTCGTCTCCACCAAAATTGATTGTCATCAGTTCGATAAGTAATTCACTAAATTGCTTTGAAAGTTCAAAACTTTGCTGTGATTGTTTCAATGCATTAGTCATAACTTTGTGAGTGTAGAATTGATCTTCCATTTGCTTTTCGACTGTTGCTTTTTTCATCGTTTTCCTCCTGGCATTTCAGGCATTGGCATCCAATGAGTGACCCCATTCTTTTTGTTCCAATGACTTTCAGTCCATCTGTATGATCCATCAGTATGTAAATTGATAATATATTCTCCAAATTCTCCATTATCACCACGTTCTTTTTCAAAATAACAATCTATTATTCTTTTTTCACTTTTACCAAGATACACAAAATATACATCATTCGTTTTTGGCAATTTATCATCAACACTAATCCAATTACCAAATTTAACGATGTTAGCTTCTTTATCTGCAATCGTGCATGCTTCTTCTAGCTTCCCCAATGCCCAGTGTATGCCATTTCCAAAAGCAATTTCATTTTCATCGATCAAACTTAAAATAGTATTAAGCGCCATAATGTAGCTTTGCTCTTTACATAATTCATTCATTTTTTACCTCTTACTTTACGACCATTGATCGTCATCAAATGTATCTAAGATCATACATTTTTTTCTTGTATCTGCTTCTGCAAATATCAGATACCGTCTGTCGTGATATATACAAGTCGCTTGATGCCGCTCTTGTTGATGGCCATTGTTTTACAAGCTGACCATCTTCATACAAGCCGATTGCCTTGCCAAATGCTTGTCTATTGTTTTCAGTAATGTATTTTTGTCTATCAACTATCTCGATCTTATTCACATCCCAATTATTGCTTTTTAGAAGCACATACTCTCCATCGTGTAGATCCATAAAATATCTCGCATAGACTCTTGCTGCTGATACTTCATCAAATCCACCAATCCGGACTGTCCAAATGCCATGATGCAAATATGGCATGAGTTCGTGCTTTTTGCCCGAACGGATGTACAATCGATAAAATCTTCCATCACATGTCACGTACCATCTAGATGGACACCTTGACGCATTTAGTTCAAAAAACTTATACTCTTTGAACTTACTCGATTCTTCGTCTTCATCTACTTCCACTAGATAGCAGCCATGATAATCTTTATTTTGATATACAAACCTTTCAAATCCACAGTTTGTCAGGCCAAGCTCATCCATCACCTCGCCGGATGTGATGATACCTCTGACATTGGTAATATCTTTTCTGTCGAGCATGTAATATCTTTTGCTTCTTTTTTTATAAGCCGTATTGATCATCCTTTTTTGGCGGCTGTTTATATTTTTTCAACCATTTTCGATAGCATGTATAACCACAAAAATATATGATCTTTCCGTGATTTTTCGTCTTGTACAGCCAATCCTGTTTATATGTGGATGTCAGCTTCACCTTTCCACACACTGGACACACTATCTTTTCAAATTCAGATATCTGCATATTTTTTTCACATACCTGAATATTTTTCGAAAATGATTCTTTGCCCACAGCCTGAGCAGAATCTATCTGACGGATATACAAACTCACCACACACCGGACATCGATAAAGATTCATACTGTCCGGAATGTGTCTTGCAATCTTTGGTGCATATCTCACACTGCTGTATAAGCTGACGTTTTTGCTTCTTGCCCTTTTTTTGCGTTTCCTAGCCACAATCCAATACCTCGCTTAAAATAACCTTCCCTGCACATTTACTGATTTTATGTATTTTCCAAACACCTGGAACAAAGACTGTTCATCAAGAACGGATGCACCACATCCAAACATCTTTTTCCCATGGCTGATGCTGTAATGATATACATCAGATCCATAAAACTCTTTCGGTTTGATGTAGACAATGAATTTGTAGCCATCAGTTTGAAAGCTAATGGCATCATTGCCAATGTATTCATCCAAATGTGTCACAACACCGTATCGTTCTTCAATGTCTTTCCTAAGGTCCATGAGATTGAGCATCATTTAACCCTTCTTTCATTTTTTCGATTTGTTGGATCAGTTCATCACTTGCTTGTTCCTGACCGATATCGCTATACCAATCCGGATAATCATTTGTTTTCTTTTTTTCATTGCGGCTCCAATTTCTAAATACCGCTTTCCAATCAACGATTGGTGCATTACCGGTCGTCCAATTAATTGCATTGTAGTAATCGTAGAAACGTTCAGGGTCCACCGATGAATGGATCTCATTTTTGTAAGCGATGATTTCATCCAGAGTTGGTGGCAACTTTCTCTCTACTCTCTCTTTATTCTTTATATTCTTATCATTCTTTACATTCTTGTTTGTTGCCCTTTGATTGCCCTCTGTTTGTCCAATGGTGTGCCCATTGTCTGCCGTTTGTGTACCTTTTGTTTGCCCTATTGATTGATACAAATCGTAGTTTAGTACCATTATTAGGGTGTTTCTGTTAGTACTTTTGCTTGCCACATCTCCGGTTTTTTCTAATTTTTTCAAGCTATTTCTAACCTGTTTTACAGTTAGTCCAGTCTGAACCGACAAACTGCCATAACTGGTAACCAAAGAGCCACGCTTTATGACCTGTCCGCGCCATCTCTGATCAGTATGATTGGCCATCAGTAGCAGATGTATAAACAAAGCTTTGGTATTAACATCTGTGTACCATTCCCAGTCTATGATCTTCCGATACAGCTTTATAAATCCCTCATTCATATGAATCTCCTAGAATTGAGAAAGATGATCCATCACATTAAGGATGGTTCCAAACCCACTCAATCCTGTCACATTGAATACTGCTCTCATACCATCATCAAAAATGGCAATCACTTGTTGCTTGTTTCCATATCCGGCATGCTGCACATACCTTAGTTCTTTTAAATCCACGAGCTCATTGGTACATGCTAAAGCGTGCTGCAAATAATCCAATATGATCTGTTTATTTTCATCAAACATATGATCCATCCTTTCCAAACGGCCATTCCTACTGGACTGCATACGGTCTTAAGACGTGGTAGCAAATTTGAATGAATATTGAAGGAAAATAATGCAAAGAAACTGTAAATACGTATCTGCCAAAGGCATTCATTCATCTTATATAGACCATACACAGTACAGTAGAAATGACCGGAATGTTGTGCTAAAATATGTATGTTATTTATTCGCGACTGATCTATGTATCAGTTGCTTTTTTTATTCCCATTTTTTTAACTTCTGAGGCCGTTGACGGGAAAGCACGAATGAATATACTCGATGGTATCAGATATCTTTTATTCATTGTTTTTGATAGAAATTGATATTCTTCAGTTTCACACCATTTTATGCCGTCATTACCAGGCCTTTGCTGCAAAATACGAATGCTATCATATGCAGTTTTTTCACTTACGTGAAGCAAATATGAAACATCTTTATAGTTTAGATATGGCTTCATTTTTTACCATCCTTTCCTTTTATGCTTGCCCACAGATATCTGCCTGCCAGTTGATCGCCATCATTTTTTTTGCCGATATAGAAATGGCTAGAGTTTCAGATTGACAGACAGGTATCTGCAGACAAACACAATCGATTTATCTAACTAATACACCATGCTGTTATTGCGAGCATCACATACAGCATTGCAGCTGCAATAAATGCCGCAGTTACAATTTCAATCAAAGATTTGATAAGCTTTGATGATTCCTTTTTTACTGGCTTTGGCTTTAATGCCTCAACCTCTCTTTTTGACGCCATATCATTGATATGACGCATCATTTCATAATCCATAACTATTTCCTTTCTGTTACAATCTCCTCTTCATCACCAACATTCACTTGATATAATGCTTATATAAGTGGGGTGGCTTTTATGCATGATTTCTTATCCAGCAATGAAATGAGTAACATCATTTCCGTACTTGCCTTATTGGCTGCTTTATATAGTATTTGGTATACAAAACGTTTCAATCGTCCACGTATTTCTATTGAAGATTTTCATGTTGATAGATCTTATGAATATCCAAGCATTGAATTTTCGATACTAAATTTTTCAAACACACCAATTACTTTGAAATCAATTACTTTTTCATTTGATGGGCATCCTGTATCTCCAATGAGCGAATATGAAGGACCCAAAGAATCAATTGATTTTCCAAATGGTATACATTTGGAAAACCATATCGTTAATAGCTCACCATTGGTGCTTGAAAGTGAAACAACAATGCTGCCAAATTCAAAAGATAAATATCGATATTACTTTAAAAATGTAGATCATGAAGTGACTATCACCGTTGAAACGAATCGGATGCTTTCAATCTGTTCTAAAAAGAAATCATTTGTTTTCCGCACGAATAAATGAAATCAGTATCACGATCTGACAAATCAACGTGCATATGTTGCATATAATTGATAATTTTGTTGTATCCATATAGGCCTCCTTAATAATTTTTTCTGTTACAATCCCCTTGAAAGGAGGAAAAACAATGGATGAAAAATTAAAACAATCAGTAAATTCAGCATTAGCTCCAACTATTAAAAATTTACAAGAATCTCTTAAATCCAGTATCTTGACATACAATTCTGAATATTTTGAACGTATTAGTAAAAACGTTTCTAATGCCTTCAATGATTCTCCAATAGCTAACAAAATAACATCAGAATTTATCGATACAATTAACGAACTAGTATCATCTTTAAATTCAATAGACTTGGACAGTTATAGTGAAGATGATATTGTTCCCAATGAAGTTGCGAATGCTGTTAAAAAAATAGTTACTTCACTCAATGAATTGCCTAATAATAAACAAAAATTAAAACAGATAATTATCAAAGAGCCGATAACGCGCACTGATATTTACAATTTGATACTCATCTTACTGACAATCTTCACTATTTTGAAAGATTAATGATCATGCTCAAAAGCATAATTAAAATCAATACAAATTGATAAAAAGTGCATCTATCAAATAGCCTCTTTAGACTTTGAATTTCACAATCAAGGTCTTTTATTTTTTTATCTTGATCCATATTTCATCCTTTATGACGCATCGTTTCATAATCCATAACTATTTCCTTTCTGTTTGAGAAGTTGCATTATTGCAACTTATCGCCAAAAAAAATTAATCCTGCTTTTTGAGGCGTTATATTAAGAGCTACAACTATTTTTTGGGCAGTGGAAACTGAGCAAGATCTACCGTCTAGTAAACGACTAATTGTAGACTTATCTACACCACTTTTATTGGCTAAATCAGTAATTGTATATCTATTTTTCCTAATTTCGTCATTGAGCATTTCAATATTTACATCCATCACAACCTCCTCCTTTCAACGTTGCGTTATCGCAACTTGTATTTACATTATAACCTAGTGTTGCAGAATGTCAACATTAATTGTTGCTTTTTTGCAATATATTATTTTATACTCATAATAGGAGACCAATTATGAAAACTATACAAGAAAAAATAAAAGAGAGAAGAACTCAATTAGGATTATCACTGGAAGATGTCGCACAGGCTCTCGGTGTTAACAAATCTACAGTAATGAGATATGAATCTAAAAGTATTGAAAAAATGCCAATCAACATCATTCCCCCTTTAGCAAAGATATTACAATGTAGTCCAGAATATTTAATGGGATGGGAAGAAACAATAGACAAAGAATCTAGCGCTTATCAGGTATCTACCCAAACATTACCTATACTCGGATCTGTCGCGTGTGGTGAACCGATATACTGTGAAGAAAATCGTGAATCATATGTATTAAAAGGAACGGAAATTAAAGCTGATTTCTGCCTTAGAGCACAAGGTGACAGTATGATCAATGCCAGAATTAATGATGGTGATATTGTATTTATACGTAAGCAGGACATCGTCAACAATGGTGAGATAGCTGTTGTTATCATTGATGACAGTGCCACCTTAAAAAGGTTTTATTACTACAAAGAAAAGAATATGGTCATTCTAAAGCCAGAAAACCCAAAATACGAAGATATCATATTGACCGGGGAGGCATTGGATAATGTTAGAGTACTGGGCAAAGCAGTGGCATTCCAAAGTGATGTGGAATAGGAAATAAAACATATGAAATTTGAGTGAGAACAAATATGACCTTAAACGAAAGAATTGGCTATGAATTACGAAGTCAAAGATTATTAAGAAGAATGACGATTCAACAAGTTGCCAATAGATTAGGCAAAAGTAAAAATACTGTCTCATATTATGAACTTGGAAAAATCAAAATTACTATTAATGATTTAATTGATTATTGTAATGTCGTCGGATGTGACTATATTGAAGTATTAAAAAAAGCTAATGGTGAATGGGATAACACCATTCACCAAGATATAAAAGAATAAGAGCATATAATTTAACATCAAATCCAATAACTAATAGCCCTTAATCAATAATCAATATAATCACTAATTAGACATTATGTATGTCATTGAATGCAAAAAAACTTGCCTGTAACTTGCTAAATCATAAAAATTTATCACACGTTTTAAAAAAAATGCTATATGTATCGCTTTTTTAATCTGAAATTAACTTGCTTTTAATTTGCTATTTGATAAAAATATTCTCGATTAAAACAGATAAATCAACTGAAATTCATTATATTCAGTCCAGACATTAAAACAATAAAAAAATGGAGTGATAGTTTTATTACTATCACTCTGGAAAAGATGTAATCTTTTTGTTCTTCATGCATATTATATCTTTTCAAACTAATCGATTCAATTTAATTTTATATTACTAATTTGTATCGGCACCAAAATCATATCACAGAAACGGGCAACTTTTTGGGCAATTCTTATTAAAAACAATAGTAAAAAAGACGAAACCGACACAATAAAGCCCTTTATATAAAGTCAATTAAAGCTTCTTATTGAGTCCGCGTATCGGCACCAGTTCTTTATATAAAAAGGGTTTCAGAGACCATTGGGCAACTCTAGAAACCTTTTTTTGTTTGAGTTTGTATTGACTCAAAGTAAAAATAGCCACTTCTAGGCATTATTAATGATAACTATAGAAAATAAGAGAAGACCAATATCATCCCCTTATAAGATATATTTAATTTTAAAATTCTTGACATCCATCCTTAAAAACTCTTTTTTGTTCAATTTGACATATTTGTCTAAACTTATTTTTCAACACCAACGTCTTGTGCTATTTTAAAGCTATCTAACACAATTAAAGGGAGGATACTATGTCCAATATCTATGAGATGTTTGGTGATTATATGTATAAAGAAACGTTTCGCAATCCGAAACGAGCTCAAAAAATCTTATGTCTAGCCTATGAAGCTTTTGGTCTCAAATCCAAAGTCTTTCCCAATAAAAATTTATCGAAAGCGAATCAATATCTAGCCAATCTTACAATGGATGCCATTGTGAAACCTTTTTCACACCCAGAAAACTCCGTACTGACCAGTATTTTCTTTCCGAGTGAGATCATTCATGCCTTTGGACTGGATCCTCTATGTGCTGAACAATTTTCTGCTTATATCAACGGTGCCAAAGCCACCCGTGCTTTTCGCGAAATTGCTGAAGGTGCAGGCATTGCCGAAACGTATTGTTCCTATCATAAAATTCTTATGGGTGCATCTGAAGTCGGTGTATTACCGAAACCTACCTGTATTGTAAATACATCGATTATTTGTGATGCCAACAATTTGACTTTTCGCCAAGTGGCACAAGATGAAAAAGTTCCTCATTATTACGTAGATGTGCCCTTTGAAAAATCAGAAACATCCGTGCAGTATGTAACCAAACAATTGGAAGAGCTGATTCCTTGGTTAGAAGAAAAAACAGGTCGTACCTTGGATTGGAATGTTTTAAAACAAAATGTAGAACGGTCCAAAGAAACCATCGATACGATCAAAAAAACGTATCTCTATCGAAAAGATCGGTATCTTGCCAATGACCTAACGAGTGAATTATTCCAGGCATTAGCTATCAACACCACATTAGGTACGCCTGGTGCCTTGAAGTTTGCGAAAATGCTATTGGCCGATTATCAGAATGCACCTCGATCACATGCCCATAAAATCGTTTGGATGCACACCAATCCACAATGGCAACAACCATTAAAAGATATCTTTAATTATTCACAAGATTGGCAAATCATCGCGACAGATATGTGTTTTGCGACCTTAGATATTGAAATCGATCCTGAAAAACCATTAGAATCTCTAGCACGCCGCATGGTTTATAACACCTACAATGGCCATGCCAAAGATCGCATTCAAGCGACAGCCAATATGGTCAAACAACTGGATGCCGATGGTGTCATTTGTTTCTGTCATTGGGGTTGTAAACAAACTTGTGGTGCCAGCGCCATGATCAAAAATGAACTCGAATCCCAAGGAATCCCAACCCTGATCTTAAATGGAGACGGTGTAGATCCGGCCAATTCATCCGATGGCCAGATTCAAACCCGGGTGGAAGCCTTTTTAGAAATGTTGGAGGACCATGCTGCATGATGTACTATACTTGTAAATATACACCCCTAGAAATTTTGGCTGGATTTGATGTGGAAACATGTCGATTGGATCCACATCCAGATACTGTAGATTGTGCCAATGGTTGTGCCCATCCCAATCTTTGTGGATTTGGTAAAGCCCTCATTGAAACGATTCATACACAAAACGTCCGTGAAGTGATCTTAACCGATTGTTGCGATGTGATGCGTCGTATCTATGATGTGTTATTAACTTTTGAAGATCTTGACTTTCTCTATTTTTTGCCTCTACCTCATAAAGGTGGACCACTAGAAGTCAATTTATATGAAGCACGAATCAAAGATTTCATCCAAACCTATGAAGCCTATAGCCATAAAACATTTGATGTAAATAAAGCCATACAAGCCTATCTTCATCAACCCGACTTACCGGATAAGACGGATCCATATATTCGATTGACGGGTGCGCATGGTGGTCATTTGCTGCTCGAAAAAATCAAAGATACATTTCCCAACGTGAATGTCATGGATGATACTTGCAGTGGTAATCGATATGTAGAAAAAGAAGAAGTCGATGCCGATCACTTTATCCATGTGTATGCCAATCATGTTCTTAATCAAAGAAAGCCTTGTATGCGCATGCTTCATACGGAAAATCGAAACAAAGACGAACATCCTATCGGTACTATTTACCATACCATGAAATTCTGTGACTATTATGGATTCGAATATATGAATATGAAAGAAGATGTGAATATGCCTTTATTAAAAATTGAAACCGATGCCACACCACAAAGTAGTGGGCAATTAAAAACGCGTTTGGATGCATTTGCTGAAACCTTAGGCGTGAAAAAACAACAAAGCCGAAAAGTTCATACGGATCAGCCCATCTATATTGCAGGCATCGATTCTGGATCCACCAGTACCGATGCGATCATCATGGATGAAAATGCGAAGATCATTGGTCGATCGATCGTAGCAACGGGAATTGGGGCCACCCAAAGTGCAGATAAAGCCTTACAAATTGCTTTAGAAGATGCGCATCTTTCCAAAGATCAATTAACGAATGTGGTCACAACGGGATATGGTCGAGAAAATATTGGTAATCATGCCGATTCGGTCACCGAAATCACATGCCACGCTAAAGGAGCTCATTATTTACATCCAGAAACCAAGACGATCATTGATATTGGTGGCCAAGATTCAAAAGTCATTCGAATCGATGCGCAAGGAATTGTTGAAAACTTTGTCATGAATGATAAGTGTGCAGCAGGAACTGGACGTTTCTTAGATGCCCAGGCACGGGCTTTAAATATGTCATTGGCAGAATTATCCGAAACTGGTCTTCATTGGAAAAATGATATTACGATTTCCAGTATGTGTACGGTTTTTGCAGAAAGTGAAGTCATTTCCTTAGTGGCAGACAATGTCGCCATCAGTGATATCATTCATGGACTGAATAAATCCGTTGCTTCCAAAACCGCATCGCTTGTCCATCGAATCAAAGGGGAGCCAGAATTTATCATGACAGGTGGTGTCGCTCAAAATGCCGGTGTTGTCCAATGCTTAGAACAAGCCCTAGATGCAAAGATCTATATTGATGATCGCGCTCAATTATGTGGGGCCATCGGTGCTGCTCTCATTGGTTTAGAAGAAATCAGATAGAAAAAGATCAGAGAAAATGGATTCTCTGATCTTTTTTATAGAATTTGAATTAGTCTAGATCTGTCATGGCTTTTTTGCCAGTTAACTTTTCAAAATCACGGACAAAATCTTGAACGGCTCCATCTATGGCCAAATTCTTTACAAACGAATCAATGACGCTTGGTGCTGCCGTCGCACTGCCTACGCCATATTGCGCCAATTCCATAACTTGTTGAGAATTTTTGAAAGAAGCCGCCAATACTTCGCAATCAAATGCACTATTATCTAAAATATCTTGGATCTCTTTGACCACTTCGACCCCATCATATCCCATATTGTCAATACGATTGACATAAGGGGCTACATAACTGGCTCCTGCTTTGGCAGCTAAATACGCTTGCATAGGTGTATAAACAACGGTTCCACAAGTTGGGATCCCTTCTTTTGTCAATTGTTTAATGGCTTTGAACCCCTCTGGAATTGAAGGGATTTTTACTACGGTATTTTTTCCTAACAAATCAACGATCATATGTGCATCCGCCACAATACCATCTGCATCCAACGCAACCGCTTGCGCAAAAAGAATATCGTCTTCCCCAATAAATTCACGAATCTCTTTTAATGTTTTTCGTGGATCCTGATCAACCTTGGAAAGAATCGAAGGATTTGTGGTCACTCCATCAACAGGATAATATTCATATAAACGTTTAATTTCATCCAAATGTGCATCATCAATAAATAATTTCATGTGTATGTCCTCCATCTGTCATAGATATAATATCACTTCATTATCATTATGCAATATCTTTTTATTGTTTTTTATTGTTTATTCCTATTTCAGACACAATAATATCCATGACCACATCCTGTTCATTCACCGGGATGGCTTCCGTCATTAATTGATGAAAACAAATCATCATTTTTATCATGGATTGATGTTCTAAATAACGATCATAGTAGCCGCCACCAAATCCCAAACGCTGCCCCTTTTCATTACAGGTACAACACGGCACGATCGCAAGATCAATTTGCTTGGCAGGTATAGGGTCGATCGTATCGATAGGCTCTAAGATCCCCCATGTTCTTGGTTTGACATCCTCCCAACTCTGAATAGGATAGGCATGCATGATCCCTCCCGACTCACAACGAGGAACCACTACGGTTTTTCCATCTTGCCATGCTTGTTCGATCAAAGAATGCGTATCGACCTCACCATCCATGCTCACAAAAGTAAAAAGAGTTTGGGCTTTTTTATAGGCATCCGATTGCAGGATCAACGATAGAATTTTTTGACTCGCTTCTTTTTGATAGCCTTCGCTTAATTTTTTTCGCTTTTCATAGATGCTTTTGCGCAATTCTTTTTTATTCATAACGTGGATCTGGTTCATCTCCTTGTTTTTCGATATGATCTTCGATCATGCGCAACAAACCCATTTTGATATCCATCAGAGCTTGTTGCTGGGCTGCATCAGCCTGTTCATCCATCACAATAGACAAAATCAATTGACTCACGACCGATGGCTTTTCCTGATCGAATGATGCTTTGGTATATCCATGCAAATCAAGAAATAAATCCACCATTTCCTGGGTAAAACATCCTTGTAGTAATTCTGTATTTGTATATCCCATGATACCTCCTATAGTATATCGAATAGTTCATGAATCGATTCGATGCGGGGAATATCCAACGAACAAGGCCAATCCTTACGAATGACCCAAATGGTTGGAATCCCTAAACGATGTGCCCCAATGATATCGGTAGAGAAAGTATCGCCAACAAAAACCACCTCATTGGTTTCTAATCCTAGTTGTTTGCAAGCTTCCAGATACACTTCTGGAGCTGGCTTTTTACATCCCATTTCACCACTTGTGACAATGGCATCGAAATAACCTTCCAAATGTGCTCTTTGTACCTTATCACGTTGCGCTTCATTGGTACCATTGGTACAAAGTGCCAATTGATATTTTTGATGCAACTTAGCCAGATCCTCTTCGATTCCCTCAAAAGTAATCGTGTGTTTGCTTTGATGGTCATTCCACCAACGATTTAGATCCGAAATAGGTAATGGCAAATGATATTTTTTCTTCAAATTTTCCAAAATAAAACTTTTACGATAATTGCCTTTCATATCCCACAACATCAAATCTTGTAAGACAGTTTCGCGTTGATAGGGATCCGCAAACGTACAATACGTATCTAATAATTCTTCAAATGTTTGATATGTATATAAACAACGATTGCCAATCGTATCATCAAAATCAAATAATATTCCCTTGATCATAGTTCACCTCAAACTTATTTAATCATTTCAATGAAAATAGCGCAAATTTCATTTTACAATACCTAATTCTAACTGGTTTTCCTACTCTTGAAAAGTCAGGATCTTTATTTATACTAAATAGTATGATGGATACATATGTTGCGTTTGATGTTGAAACGCCAAATACACGAAATGATCGAATGAGTGCCATTGGCATTGCCCTGATCAAGAAAAATCAAATTGTCGATACCTTTTATACTTTGATCGATCCCGAAACATATTTTAATTCTTTTCATATGGAATTGACTCATATTGGCCCACAAACGGTGAAGAATGCCCCGAATTTTCAACAAATATGGCCCACTCTAGAAACCTATTTGGATCAAGGAATCCTTCTTGCTCACAATGCAACATTTGATTTACACGTCTTATTGGCATGTCTAAAAACCTATCATATTCCTTGGAAATCCTATATTGATTATGCCGACACGGTCCGCATTGGCAAGGCTTGTTATCCAGAACTCGATGATCATCGTTTGAATACAATGTGTGATGCATTGAATATTCCTTTAGAACATCACAATGCGCTCAGTGATGCCAAAGCCTGTGCTTCTTTATTTACCGACTTTTATGAACGAATCAATACGGATCTTTATATCCGTACCTTTGATGTGGCACACAATAAAACATTAAAACCCTATTAAAAAAGACGGCATTGCCGTCTTTTGTCATTATTGGGTATTATCCCTGGATGGATCGACTTGTAGGATGGGTATTCTGCGATACATGGTTGAAGTCCAAACTACGTAAGTGATCGATCAAGTCGCCAACAGTTTGGTTGGAGGATGTTGTCGGAATGGCCATAACTTCATCGATGGAATTACATTTATACGTTTTATCTGGTGCTATCACTGTTAAGTCCTTAAACACCGTATATTCATTTCCATTATCGTCTTCCAATACCCAGGCACTATTTTGTTTCAATCCATCAAAAAACAAGTCTCGAAACATAAATCTCACCTTCTAAATTATTTGGCTCTGCCATCCTCTACAGAGCCATGTTTGTATCATCTGTGATTATCATATCACAGAATTGCAAAATTTCCACTCTTTTACATAAAATTTTATTTTTTTTCATGAAGGTGAAACTTTTTTCTATTGTGGATATATTAAATGTGTTTCATCAATCCCTTTTAATGTATTTTCTAAAAATCGTTTCGCAACAATTTTTGTCAACGGCAAATTCATATCCAAATAATTTCCACAATCGCGCGGTGCTGCTCCCGGTACATCTCCTTCATATTCAGCCATGAAAGTAAACATTTCCGTAACAAGACCCACTACATCTTTGGATTCTAGATCACCAATCAAGATCATATAAAAACCAGTTCGACACCCCATCGGTCCAAAGTAGATGACTTTCTCTTTCCACACAGGATGATTTCGTAAAAACGTTGCGCCTAAATGTTCCATCGTATGGATTTCCGCTGTGTTGATCACCGGCTCACGATTTGGAGCTGTCATACGAATATCAAAGGTAGTCACCATTTCTTGTCCTACATGATCTTTTCTAGATACATAAATGCCTGGTAATAATTTTAAATGATTGACGGTAAAACTTGCGATTTTTTCCATATTGTCTCCTTTAAAAAAGGGCATCGATGATGCCCTTGGAATTATTCACCTTTTTCTAAAGCTAAGGTACGTGTTGTCAAATCACAAACATCGCTTGGTCCATAGTACTGGATTGCACCTGGATATGTATAAGCCGTTTCAACAGCCCATGCATCACGATGCGCCGCAAAGTAAGTGAATGGCTTACCATCTAATTCAACTAAAGCCTTACGAATAACTGGTTTGTCTTTACCATTACGACGTTCCATATTCATCATCTTCGTGATTGGCATACCACCAGCAACCCATTCTTCAGCTGGTTTTGATAAATTAGAAATCTTTGATAAATAACCATTATATCCATATTGGATCAACATGCAAGCATTATATCCCAATGAATAGCAATAGTCTGCATCAAAGTTTGATGGGAAAGCACAACGACCTTCATATCCAAAGAAATGATGTTGGGTCTTGAAGCTTCCATTGTATGTTCCTGCTTTTCTTCTTTCTTCCAATTTGTCTTTGACTAATTCCGCAAACAATTGTTCCGATTCGATCAATGATACTTGTACGTTACCATGCGGATCACGTTCCAAGAATAATTGTTTTTGAATGCCTTCTGGAAGAATATCAAATACACCAAACGATTCGGCTGTTAAACCATTCTTGATAAATTCATATTTTTCAGCCCAAGTTCCTAAAGCATTGAACGCATCTGCTTTGTCACCAGCTAATAATTCATTAATTTCAGCAATCAAAACTGAGAATTCAGGAACGAATTCAACAATACCTTCTGGAATGATCGCCACACCAAAATTATCACCATTTGCCGCACGAGCCGCTACAGAATCCGCAATCTGATCAGCAATTTGAGAAAGTGACATCTTCTTAGCCGCTACTTCTTCACCAATTAAACAAATATTTGGTTGCGTTTCCAATGCGCATTCCAAAGCAACATGAGAAGCCGAACGACCCATGACTTTGATGAAGTGCCAATATTTCTTGGCTGAATTCGCATCACGTTCGATGTTTCCAATTAATTCACTATATGTCTTTGTAGCTGTATCAAATCCAAAAGAACATTCGATATCTTCGTTTTTCAAGTCACCATCAATCGTTTTCGGACAACCAACAACTTGAACACCGGTATTATGGGCCGCAAAGTATTCCGCCAATACGGCAGCGTTTGTATTTGAATCATCGCCACCAATCATAACGATTGCATTGATTCCATGTTTCTTACAAACTTCAGCAGCTTGTGCAAATTGTTCTTCCGTTTCTAATTTTGTACGACCAGAACCAATGATATCAAATCCACCCGTATTACGGAATTGATCGATGTATTCATCATCAAATACGATATATTTGTCATCCGTCAATCCACTAGGACCACCCTTAAATCCATACAATACATTTTCTTTATTGGTTGCTTTCAAGGCATCATATAAACCACAAACAACATTATGTCCACCAGGTGCTTGACCACCCGATAAGATAACACCAACAACCTGTTTCTTTACAGGTGCTGTATTTGTACCCTTTTCAAAAGTGATTTCTTTTTTACCATACGTGTTTGGGAATAAAGCAGCAATCTTGTCTTGATCAGCTACACTTTGCGTAGGTTCTCCTTCTTTCACTGAAATCTCAGCAATTCCATTACGAAGCATACCTGGTAGTTTAGGTTGATACTTCAATCGTTCCATTTGAAGTGGTGAAATTTTCATAGTATATCTCCTTTTTTATTTCGCCATTATTCTATCATATTCCCTAACATTTGTGCACAAGAGGATTTGTTTTTCCTATATTCATTATGAACTATTCTAAATAGATAAATGAAATATATATTTAATTAATGTAAACATAATTATTATAAATATTTTGCTCTTACTTAAAAAAACCATTACACTTTTATATGTATACATACAGTGTAATAGGAAGGAGAGAGAGAAAAATGAAGATAAGCAACAAATGGAAAATTTGGCTATTTCTTGTTTGTAGTATTGTTCTATTCAAAGGATATACGTACACGATCCAAGCGGCTGAAGCTTCCCCCGATGATTCCTATACAGAAACCACTGGTGTGAACATTCAAAAGCAGGATGAAAACAACCAACCCATACAGGGTGCCCAACTACAAATCATTGATCAAAACAATCAAGTGAAAGAAACATGGACAACCGATGGAACGAATCATGAAACCAGTTTGGAACCTGGCACTTATACGCTCCATGAACAACAAGCACCAACTGGTTATGAAACCAGTAAGGATATTGTCTTTACGGTCACAAAACCGACAACCGATAATCAAAGCGATTTGATTGGTTATCACTATTGGGGCCTTCATACTGATTATTCATATCGCGTTCGAACCAAAGATCAATCACCGGAAGATGGAAAAATCGTTTATTGTCTGAATGAACACCGTACGTATCCATCCAACAATACATATAACGAAAACGATGGTATAGGCGCAGATCTTAAACGATCCGTGGCAATTGATATCACCGATATACAGGCTTTTCAAACCAATATAAAAAGAGTTTTGTATTATGGTTATGGCTCCGATGTACTAGGACTCCAAGCACAATACAAAATGACAAGTAATGCTTTCCGAAAAGTCACCCAAGCTGCGATTTGGTATTATTCCGATGGACAACTCGTCAATATCCCGGATACACCTGGATCACATGGTAGCTATATGATCTATCATTTATTAGTAGAAAGTGATCTTGCTGTACCAAATAACATCCAGTTGAAACTCTATCATCCAGATGATCCACATTATCAAAATCTAGTTGGTTTTGTCCTTTATGAACCTTTGACCATTACAATGATAGATAAAACAAAGACGGTTCCCGTTACCCCAGAAGTACCTCCTACACCAACCAGATCGTACCCTTCACAACCAAAAGTAACCGATGTACGATCGACCCATGGTGTACAAACGGGCGTATCTCAATCGGTTGGATCTTATTTATTTGTATCCATGATCGCATTGTTTGGTTTTGTAGCCATCCTAAAAAAACAAATACGATAAAAGAAAGAGAATCTTGCATGAAAACAAGATTCTCCTTTTTTAAAACAATAAACCAATATGATAAACAAGGAAGGCCATGATCCATGCGATCACACATTGAAAGAGCACCATATTTACCGCACTTTTGGTTCCGGATTCATTTTTGACCGTCGCAATCGAAGCAATGCATGGTGTATACAACAAACAAAAGACCAAGAAAGACAAGGCCGCTAAACCCGAAATGGATCGTTGGATCAACTGGGTGGAGCCATACAAGACCGTCAACATCGAGACAACGCTTTCTTTTGCTAAGAAACCGGAAATCAAAGCTGTGACCATGCGCCAATTACCAAAACCTAACGGCACAAATACAGGGGCGATCAATCCAGCTACAGCCGCTAAAATGCTCTGACTCGAATCTTCGACCATATGTAAAGAAAAGTTGAAATTCTGCAAGAACCAAACAACGATCGTACCCACAAAAATCACAGTAAAGGCTCTTTGAAGGAAATCCTTCGCTTTATCCCACATCAACATCAATACGCTTTTAGCGCCTGGCATACGATAATTTGGCAATTCCATCACAAACGGAACCGCTTCCCCTTGAAAAACATGATTCTTTGTGAAAAAAGCAATCAATATGGCCATCACGATTCCCAATACATACAATCCAACCATGACCAAAGCGCCATAGGTTGGAAAGAATAAATGTACAAACAAGGCATAGATGGGCATCTTAGCCGAACAAGACATAAAAGGAATCAACATCTGCGTCATCTTTCGATCTCGATCGGATGGCAAGGTACGAACCGAAAGAATAGCGGGTACACTACAACCAAAACCAATCAACATAGGAACGATGCTTCGTCCGGAAAGACCAAAGTTTCGTAAGATCTTATCCATCACAAAAGCAACACGAGCCATATAGCCACTATCTTCCAATAAAGATAAAAAGAAATATAAGACCACAATGATGGGCACAAAACTGATGACCGTGCCTACACCGTTACAAATCGCATCCACGATCAATGAATGTACGGGAGCAGAAACCTGATTGATCGTTAACCAATGATCGATCCATTGCGTGAGATAACCAATACCTGCTGCTAAGAGATTTTGAAAAAACAAACCAATCACATTGAATGTCAACCAAAATACCAATCCCATCACACCAATAAAAGCTGGAATTGCCGTCCACTTTCCAGTAAAGAATCGATCCAATACCGTCGAGCGTTGATGTTCCTTGCTTTCGCTTGGCGTAATGACCGTTTCTTGACAAAGTTTATCAATAAACGCAAACCGCATATCGGCCATGGCCGCTCCGCGATCCATACCGCGCTCTCTTTCCATTTGCACGATGATCTTTTCGATGATCTCTTTTTCATTTTCTGTCAAATCTAGCGCTTCTTCAACACGCTGATCATTTTCAATTAACTTACTGGCTGCAAAGCGTATAGGAATGCCTGCATGCTGGGCATGATCTTCAATCAAAGACATGATTCCATGAATAGCACGATGAACCGCCCCATCGTGATCGTTTGGATCACAAAAATCTTTACGAGCTGGTTTTTCATCGTATCGAGCAATATGAATGGCATGATCGATCAATTCTTCAATTCCTTGATTTTTAGCAGCTGAAATCGGAACGACCGGTATTTGCAGCCACCGCTCCATTTCATTGATGCGAATGGCACCCCCATTCCCAGTCATTTCATCCATCATATTGAGAGCTAAGATCACCGGGATATCCAATTCCAATAACTGCATGGTCAAATATAAATTTCGTTCAATATTGGTCGCATCGACAATATTGATGATAGCGGTTGGCTTTTGTTCCAACACAAAACGACGTGAAACAATTTCTTCATTGGTATAAGGAGATAAAGAATAAATGCCGGGAAGATCGACTACTTCCGTATCTGGATGTCCTTTGATCGCACCACTCTTTCTTTCAACTGTGACACCAGGAAAATTACCCACATGTTGATTGGAACCAGTCAATTGATTGAATAAAGTGGTTTTCCCACAATTTTGATTTCCCACTAACGCAAAGGTCAATTTTCCCTTATTTACTTCATGCCCTTTATGCTCCACCTTATAATCATGTGTATCATATTGTTCACCCAAACGAGGATGAGGAATATCCTTTTCCACTTTTTGTTGGCGATACACACTGAGCTTTGCCGGACGAGGATCTTTGATCTCGATATTTTCTGCATCCGCCAAACGAATGGTTAACGTATATGTAGAGATGCGCAACTCCATTGGATCGCCCATGGGCGCAAATTTAACCAAAGATACATCCACCCCAGGAATCAATCCCATATCTAAAAAATGTTGACGTAAGGCCCCTTGGCCACCAACATTCGTAATGGTCGCCATTTGACCGATTGATAACTCAGTTAGTTTCATGGAAATCTCCCTTCGCTATTCGTTGTTTGAGCGCACCATAGAAATTTGGATAGGTCGCATGTACAAAAAAGGAATTCTTCACCCAATTTTTCAACAATAAACGAAACATTTTCTCAATGTCTGAATTATAATGGGTAATATCTGCTTCCGTTAATTGATCGTATACACCACGTAACCGAAATTCATCCAATAAATGAAACAAACCCCAAAGCAATTGTGTAAAACACTCTTGCTCCAGCAACAAAGGATTGCTGGCCAATTCGATCAATTCCATTTTTTCAGCTTGGATCAACTGCTCGATTTGTTCAAACACTTCCTTGTTGATTTGGATCTGGATGGATTCTTCATCGATGCGTTTTAATTGTTCCGGTATCTTTTTTTCATCTTCACACAATAAATCATTCGGTGATATATCCATCGTTGCAACTTTACTGATTTCCTCAAACAACTGGGATCCCAAACCCGTAAAAAACGTACTCGTCAACATCCGTGTTTTCTGTGCAGATTCAGCTTTTTGTCGATCATCCATGATTTGCCCAACCACAATGGTCGTTATCGCAAAACTAATGGGCACAAAAGCCAGATCTTGTAAGATATAGAATCCCGTCGTGTGTAAGTCATGAAATACCAAAATTTGAATACCATAAATCAAAATCGATAATAAAACTAGGCTCACCACAATTCCTATCGTTCTTTTCTTCATTTCCTTCCCTCATTTCTGCTTTTCATATTGTACTACATTCCCAAAATCAGTACACTAAAATCATGGCTACTGTACTTATCATTGGGGGTGGACCAGCCGGCATGATGGCTGCCTATGCCGCCCAGAAAAATCATCATACCGTTCATCTATTTGAAAAAAATGAACAACTCGGAAAAAAACTCTTATGCACTGGACATGGACGATGCAACGTGACCAATCGTTCAGCTGATTTTCTGTCCCACATTGTTTCCAATCCAAAGTTTTTATATAGTGCCCTTCACACGTTTTCCAATCAAGATATGATGCGATTTTTAGAACAGCATCATTGTCCATGGATAGAAGAAGATCAAGGACGAATCTTTCCAAAAAGCCAAAAGGCACGATCCATTCTTGATGTCATGACAAGTGTACTTTCTACCGTTTCGATTCATTATAACGAACCCGTCCGTCATTTGATCGTAGAAAAAGATACCTGCATAGGCATTGCAACAACGAAACAAAACTACTACGGCGATTGCGTCATTCTGGCAACCGGAGGACTCACTTTTCGCCAAACCGGATCCACGGGTGACGGCTTTCGCATGGCCCAAGAAATTGGTATTCCCATCATTCCTTGTCGTGGCGGTCTAGTCAGCTTAGAAACCAAAGAACACTATGATCTACAAGGTATTTCGTTACCTGTTTCTTTTGCGATTGCCCAAAAGAAGAGAACCTATAAAGATACTGGAGAAATTCTTTTTACCCATTTTGGTTTAAGTGGCCCTGCGATCATCAATGCTTCCAGTTCGATCCAATTCCCCGCTACCCTAACGATGCAACTGCTACCTAACCGAGAAGCTCATGAAATTGATCATCTATTAACCAATCGTGCAAGGAATAAAGATGTTTTGTCTGCCATTGATTTTCTTCCAAAACGACTCGGTAAAGTCATTTGTATGCAAGCGAAGATCGATCCGAAAAAAAAGATGCATGATCTCACAAAGAAAGAACGACATCACCTTGTGGAACAAATTCAATCTTTCTCATTTGCACTGATCCAACCAAGGCCCATCAACCAAGCCATGATCACGCAGGGTGGCATTTCGACAAAAGCCATCGATGCGAAGACCATGACTAGTAAAACCATCAAACATTTGAAATTTGCGGGTGAAGTGATCGATGTGGATGGGCAAACAGGTGGCTACAATCTACAAATTGCTTGGACAACCGGTTTTGTTGCCGGATCCACCATTGACTAAGTCTTTATTTCTTTCTTTTCATACGCTACAATGATTTTTAATAGGGAGACTTTCAAGATGAAAAAAGAAACAAAATGCATTCAATCTGGATATCAACCAAAAAATGGTGAATCCAGAATGATCCCCATCATTCAAAGTACCACTTTTAAATACGATACCAGTGAAGACATGGGAAAATTATTTGATCTACAAGCAGAGGGCTATTTCTATACACGCCTTCAAAATCCAACCAACGATATGGTAGCCGCAAAGATCTGTGATCTGGAAGGTGGATCTGCCGCTATGTTGACTTCCAGTGGCCAAGCCGCCACTTTCCTGGCTGTATTCAATATTGCGACGGCCGGTGATCATGTCATCGCAAGTTCAGCCATCTATGGTGGATCCTTCAATTTATTTAATGTGACCATGCGTAAAATGGGCATTGATTTTACCTTTGTGGATCCCGACTGTTCCGATGAGGAATTAGAAGCAGCTTTTCAACCCAATACAAAATGTGTATTTGGTGAAACCATTGCCAACCCATCTTTGGTTGTCTTCGACATTGAACGTTTTGCGAAAGCAGCTCATGCCCATGGTGTACCATTGATCATAGACAATACGTTTGCGACCCCCATCAATTGTCGTCCCTTCGAATGGGGTGCCGATATCGTGACCCATTCCACGACAAAATATATGGATGGGCATGATGTGGCCGTTGGCGGTTGTATCGTTGATTCCGGTCATTTTGATTGGATGGCACATGCCGATACTTTCCCTGGCTTGACAACACCAGACGAAAGTTATCATGGTATCACCTATGCCGAACAATTTGGTCAGGCCGGTGCCTATATCACCAAAGCAACCGCTCAATTGATGCGTGATCTCGGCCCGATTCAATCTCCACAAAATGCTTTCTATTTAAATTTAGGATTGGAATCATTAGCTGTCCGTATGCCTCGTCATTGTCAAAATGCTCAAACGGTTGCTGAATTCTTAGAAAAGCATCCTATGGTGGCTTGGGTCAATTATCCTGGCTTAAAGTCAAACAAATATTATGAACGCGCCAAAAAATATATGCCCGATGGTTCTTGTGGAGTCATTAGCTTTGGCGTCAAAGGTGGTCGTCAAGCAGCAGAAGAATTTATGAAGCATTTAAAAGTAGCCATGATTGCTACCCATGTAGCGGATGCCCATACTTGTGTTTTGCATCCGGCCAGCTCGACCCATCGTCAATTAAGTGATGAGGAATTGATTGCTTGTGGCGTTACCCCCGATCTGATTCGTTTGAGTTGTGGTATTGAAAATGTCGATGATATTATCGATGATCTCCATCAAGCGCTTGCTAAAATTCAATAATTCTATCCCTAAAAGTTTTCTTTTAGGGATTTTTTCATAATAAAAACAAGGCCTCGACCTTGTTTTTATTGTGGATCAAATTCATCCGTCAGACAAGCATCCATCGCATCAATGATAGCTTGTTTATCCATATCTTTACCAATGAATACGATCTTATTTTCACGATCTCCATATTTTTCATCCCAAACTTCTTTCAAGCTTGGATCGCGTTCAAATTCGCGTTGTTGGATTTCTGGCTCACAAGCAGCGATCCACATAGAATCGCGACCCGTCGAAACTTGGTTACCTGCTTGTTCAAAGACATACAAATAATTCGGATCCATATTGTACCATAGATAGCCTTTGGCACGAATGATAGAATCCGGCCAAGATTGCGTATAACGCTCCAAGGCATCCATCATAAATGGTTTTCGACTTGTATAGACAAACGTTTCGATACCATATTCCAAAAGTTCCCCTTCATCATGGTGATGATGATGTTCATCTTCTTCATCGTCCTCTTGCATTGCTTTGACCCAGCCTTCGTTATAGTACGCATCTTCAAAATTAAAGTTATGTGTATCCAACATTTCATTCACATCCACTTTTCCATAAGAAGCTTCAATGATCTTAGCGCCTGGATTCAAAGCAAGGATCATTGCTTTGATCTGCGCTTTTTGTTCTTCATTGACCAATTCTACTTTATTTAAGACGATAATATTCGCAAATTCCATTTGTTGGATCAATAACGAACGAATGTCCTCTTCTTCTTCATATTGGTCTTTGTTTTCGACAAAGTCGGTACCACAATCAAATTCATACGCTAAGCGATTGGCATCCACGACCGAAATCAAATTATCCAGATGACAAACTTCAGGAATTCCACGTGTTGCCGCTGTTTCTTCCATCATGGTGATCGTTTGCGCAATAGGAATCGGTTCACAAATGCCACTTGCTTCAATAATGATATAGTCAAATCGATCCATCTTGGCTAAGTTGACCAATTGATCCATCAAATCGTTTTTCAATGTGCAACAAATACAACCATTTGATAAAGGAACCAAACTATCATCTACCTGTTGGACCGTACCCCCTTTTTCAATCAATCCAGCATCAATATTGACTTCCCCAATATCATTGACAATAACAGCTACTTTATGTCCTTTCGGATCTTCAAGAATATGATTTAATAATGTTGTTTTTCCGGCACCTAGATACCCTGTAATCAAAGCAACCGGTAAAGATTCAAAACCTTCTGGCATCAACATAGACATTCCTCCTAAAATAATCGTTCTTGATAATACGCCTGATGCGATTGTAATGCAACTGATTGGCTTGAAAAAATCGTTCGAAAATCATCGGAAAACCAAATGGATAAATTGTTCACCAAAACTGGCATTCGATCATGGATTGGTTTGACGACTTCGTTGGCATCTTGCGTAATGATCACAAAATCATCCTGTATGCAAATTCCAGCCAAATACAACATCTTATCACTATCAAATTTCACTTTTTGTTTCAAAGCATCCCATTCATAAAATGCATCCGCAGGAATCACACACCGATGGTGTAAAATGGCCTCTTTAAACATCGGCTTGGTAAATATCGTTTCTTTTCGTGCATTGATGATACGATCCTTTCCCCAATGCCATGGCATACAAACCAGTTCATTGCCTTGTGGTTTGATGATCAAAGCTTGTTGTCCTGGAAAGATATCACCCGTTTTGGTATGCAAACCAATAAAGGAAAAACGACGCTCCAGATTGGCCTTTCCTTCTTTGCTTAAATAGTAACATCCGCACATGCAACTAGCTCCTTTGTTTCAATCCCCGTTGCTCCACAATATGTATGTAACGCATCTACATAAGAATCAGGTGGTAAAATCGTATCTCCAAAACCATATAAGACCGTTAAGATTCGATGATGTCCTTCTGTAACCATGGCTTTTTGACTATCACTGGTCGGATTCCCAAAGGGACCCATGGCATCATGCAAACAAGGTAAAGAACCAATATGAATTTGGTCTTTGCCAATGCCTGCATAGTATGCATCGGCATCCGCTTGTTTATAGATAATATCACCTTCAATCGAATCCAAAATATACGATCCAATCGAAATACCAGAATCAATCGACATGAGGTTGTTCAGATCCACGACATTATTGATTTGATACAAACCTTGTTTTTTTACGATGCGACGAATCATGGCCTCGGCAGCATTACGATAACGAGAAGGACTCTTTCCTAATGTCGAATACGCTTTTCGTGTAGCCGCTATAACAGGCATCTTAGTTACATCACTTGTTTGCATATTCGCATATTTTGTCATGACTGCATGCATGGCTTCTTGCAATCTTTTTGAGCTTTCTTTTACATCTACATCATAGACTAAAATACCCAAATGATTGGGTATCGTTAATGCATTGGTAATCTTCATTGTTTTCTCTCCTTAATCAAATGAAACGTATTCTTATCAAAATCAATCAAGCCTTTTTCTTTCATATGTTTTAATTCTCGAGTCAGAGCGGATCGATTGGCACATAAATAATCGGCCAACTCGTTTCGGTTCAATGGAATCTCAAAATAGGTCTTTTGTTGATGTTCGGCTTCTAAATTTAAATACGTCCAGATCTTATCTTGTAAGGTAGGTTTGGATACAATAGCGGATTTTTCAATCAATTGTTGATTTTTCAAGGATAAAGTATAAAACATATTCTGGATCAACCGATGGTGGAAAGGACAAGAATTGGAACAAATATGCAACACACGTTGTAAAGGAATATATAGAACGGTACAGGGCTCGATTGACAAAAATGAGACCGTTGATCGTTTGGAATCGGACAAGGCAAAGCTTTCACCAAACAGTTCACGGGGGCCCATACGTACTAAAGTTGTTCGATGTCCATAAATATCTTCACTGACCATATCAATGTGGCCCAGTAAAATAACACCGACATCTTCAATGATGTCTTCTTCATCCCGAATATAGATCTTTGGCGCATACGATACGACACGAGCGCCAATACAAGTCAACATTTGCGTTAGATCTTCGGTCGCTATATGATCAAATAAAGGACATTGCCGAATCGGGTCGATATAGGATTCGAAATGCATGTTGGTCACCTCTTGCGAAAATTTTATCAAACTAAGATAAACGTTGCAACGGCAACACTCATTTTCTATTGGCTCCATTAAAATGAAGATAGAAAAGACTGAAAAGGTCATGGAGGGTGAACATGGGCTATATTATGAGTCAGGAAAGCTTTGATGCGATCCTTGATGAATTATCATCAACCTATCGCATATGGGCGCCTGTCAACAAGGTAGGTGAAGGCCGCCATACCGATACAGATATCGTACGTTACGATTTTGTATCTTCGGTAAAAGAAATCGAATGGAAGAAAAAATCCGATTATGCCTTCAAAGAAATTTTAACGCCTCTTTCACAAACCTTGTTTTTCTTTACTGAAGATCAAGTGAAAGAAGCCAATCGTGAGTATAAAGATGTATTAGTTTTCTTACGAAGTTGTGATATGCACGCTTTGAAACGACAAGACGATATCTATCTACACAACGGACAAGAAAGCGACTATTTTTATGAACAGATGCGTCAACATGTCCATTTTGTTTTAATGGGTTGTTCCCATAGCTATGACGAATGTTTCTGTGTGGATATGGGATCCAATCAAACAAAAGATGGATATGTCTTCTCTTTTGATATGATCGATGGCAATGTCCATTCGGATGTCAAAGAGGCTTCCATGGTTGCTGTGTTTGATAAATATGCCAGTCAAAAAACCGCAATCACGCCACAATATGTAACCGAAAATGATGTGCGTGTCACAGTGCCGACCGAAATTCCACTATCGATCTATAAATCCGATATGTGGGATGAATATAAAACCCGTTGTATCGGCTGTGGTCGATGTAATTTTGTATGTCCAACTTGTACATGTTTTACCATGCAAGATATTTACTACACCGACAATGGAAAAGTGGGTGAACGTCGTCGTGTATGTGCCAGCTGCATGGTTGATGGATACACCAATGTAGCCGGTGGTGGACAATACCGCAAAGACCAAGGCGAACGTATGCGTTTTAAAGTCTTACATAAGGTTTATGACCATCGTCAACGATTTGGCCATGATATGTGTGTAGGTTGTGGCCGATGCACCGATGTTTGTCCAGAATATATTTCAATGGCTGCCGCCATCAATAAACTAAATAAGACAGTGGAGGAACTTAAAAATGAATAATCCCTATTTACCATTTCCTTCGGAAATCTTAGCTGTGATCAAACATACCGAAAAAGAATATACCTTTCGCATGGCCTTTACGGGTCCGGTAAAACCCGGTCAATTCTTTGAAGTTTCGATTCCTAAATATGGAGAAGCACCGATCTCCGTATCAGGAATTGGCGAAAACTTCGTTGATCTGACCATTCGTAAAGTAGGACGTGTCACCAATGAGTTATTTGAACGCTATGTTGGCCAACATTTCTTTATGCGCGGGCCTTATGGCAATGGGTTTGACACAGACTTATTCAGCCAAGGGGAAACCTTGGTCGTAGCTGGTGGTACCGGTGTATCTCCCGTTCGAGGTGTCATTGATGCGCTTGCCAATAGTAAAGATGCGAAAGACAAACATGTGATCGTTGGTTTCAAAAGCCCAGATGATATGTTATTTCGCTCAGATCTAAAAAGATGGAATGAAAAATTAGATCTTTGTTTAACAGTAGATGGTGCACCTGATGGGTATACAGGCAATATTGGTTTAGTCACAAAATTCATTCCCGAAGTGCCTTTAAAGGATGTATCCACAGCCAAAGCCATCGTTGTGGGTCCCCCACCGATGATGCGCTTTTCCATCATGGGATTTTTGGATAAAGGCTTCAAAGAAGAAAACATCTGGGTATCCAATGAGCGAAAAATGTGTTGTGGTTTAGGTAAGTGCGGCCATTGTCGCATTGGCAGTACATATGTATGTTTAGATGGTCCCGTATTTAATTATACGGAAAGTAAAAATCTGATCGATTAGGAGGTACCATGACAACACTTGATATCAATGTAAAAAAACTAAAAAAGAATAATTATCGTGTCTCCAAAGTACGTGGTGAAGCCGCTTGTCGTGTACGTTGTCCTGGTGGCATGTTAGATACGGAATCCTTACATCGTGTCATTGAAATTGCGAATACGTATGGCAATGGTACGATCAACTTTACCAATCGACAAGGTATCGAGATTCCTGCCATTTCAATGCGTGACATGGAAAAAGTAAATAAAGAACTCCAATTGATCATCGATAATACCAAAGTCAATCAAACGCAAAGAGATGCCGGTTATGATGCATCCGGTACACGAAACATTGTTGCTTGTCCAGGATCGCGTCTCTGCCCTTTTGGTTGTTACGACACCAAAGGACTAGCCCAAAAAGTCGATCGCATGATCTTCCCAAATGATCTGCACACCAAGATTGCTTTTACTGGTTGTTCCAACGATTGTGCACATGTTCGTTTGAACGATTGGGGCATCATGGGACAAACGGAACCGCAATACAATAAAGATCGTTGTGTTTCTTGTAAACAATGCGTCAAATATTGTGAAAAACGTTCGGTAGGTGCCTTAAAAATGGTTAACGGCAAAGTCGTTCGCGATCCAGATAAATGTATTGGTTGTGGTGTTTGTGTCCATTATTGTCCAACTCGAGCTTGGACACGCAGCAAAGAACACTATTTCCGCGTTGTCTTGTTGGGACGTACCGGAAAGAAAAATCCACGATTAGCGGAAGATTTTATTAAATGGTGCGATGAAGAATCCTTGTTGCAGATGATCCAAAATGCGTATGCATATGTGGAAGAATATATCGATCCACATGCCGTAGAAGGAAAAGAACATTATGGATATATCGTCGATCGCACGGGATTTGATGAATTCTATAAATGGATCATGAAAGATGTCAACTTGAATCCAAAAGCAGAAGTCAATACACGTCCATATTGGGGTGGCAAACACTACAATCTTTCGAACAATTTCAAAAGCCATAATTTGGAAGACTAAAACTGGATACCCATCCAGTTTTTTCTTATAATAAGAACTATGAGTGATGTAGCTGTATTGAAACGTTGCTATATCTTTCACGATATAGCTGATATTGAAAAAACATTGCAGGAAGTCCATGCCTTTAAGAAACATTATGATAAAGGCGAAACCATCGTGATGGAAGGTGATGATGCCAACACGATGGGAATCATCCTGCAAGGACGAGTACGTGTCCTTCGCAACGATATTAATGGGAATCGAACCATTGTCAATCAAATGGGCCCCGCACAGATTTTTGGTGAAACTTTTGCCTGTGCCAACATCAAAACCTATCCGGTTTCGGTAGAAGCGGTAAGTGCATCCGACATTATGTTTATCCAACCCCAAGAAATCTTGGCCAATCAAACCGATACCCAATTGATTTCTAATTTGTTGAGTTCTCTGGCCTCTAAAAATCTTGTATTAAATAATAAATTAACGATCATGTCAAAACGTTCCACCAAGGAAAAATTGATGACGTACTTGTATTCTCGTGCAAAATATCATCAGACCAATACATTTGATATTCCTTTCAATCGGCAAGAACTCGCTGATTATCTAGGTGTGGATCGTAGTGCTTTATCCGCAGAATTAAGCAAGTTAAAACAAGCGGGCGTACTGGACTATAAAAAAAATCACTTCGTTTTGAAGTGATCATTGAAAGATGGTAATAAAATCTTCGATCGATCTGGAATGATTGATGATTTCTAGGGCAGGACTGGTTGCGGTATCAAATCGGAAAGAAACAAGCTCTAATAATTTTTCTTCGTTGTATCCGCGTTGACATAGACCTTCATAGGCTACGACATAGAGGTGTTTGCAATCCTTGATCAATTTATCCTGATTCAAGGATTGGACACCACCTTTTTTATTGACAAGTGATCGTGAAAAAGACAAAGAAGGTTGCCAATGAATGAGAGCTTCTTTATTGGCTTCGATGCCAACGAGAAAAGCCAATGCACCAAATACTTCTTGAATGGGTTGCATACATAAACTTCGATGTTCAATCGTTCCTCGATAGGTCAGATCATCCAATTTGAACGTACGAAGATAGGCAATATCGTCTAAGGTTGGTTGGATGATAACTTCTTTTCCCTTCGAATCACGCGCCTTGATTTGTTTTTGCTGGACATACGCTTGAAAAGGAATGGGGTCAAAATGCAGATATATGCCATCTCTTATCACACAATACATGCTTTGGGAAGCAATATAATCAATCATCCCATCAATGGTTGAGGGAACCGTATCAAAATCGCCTACATTCTTAAGATTCTTACCATGCATACTTTCTTCCCAGAACCAATCGCGAGCCAATACATACTCATCCAATATCGAATTCGCAAACAATACACTTAAATACGGCTCAATCGTATGAAAGATCTGAAGACTGATCAAAAAATCGTCAATATTGGCATCCAATTGCACTTGGGCAGCACACGCAAAGAAACCATAGTTGGGATATGGAAAATCATTTTCTTGTAAATAGGTATACAACATGCGATATCTTTCGGTAGGAATGGGAATGTTATGATTTAATGCATGATGCGGATTGATCCCCATTCCTGTAAGTACATGTTCATTCTTTTTGAATTGATCTTGAAACCAGTGATAATACGTTTCAAATCGATCTTTGATCCGATACATGCTGTTTTCAGGTGCAAAAGAAAACTCGAGCGTATTATAACTACAATCAAACGAAAGGATATCGCCATTTTCCATCTCGATATTCGCAATTTGTCCCTCATCATCCCTATGTACGATTGGTGGATGAAAGGCATGGACAAATTGTTGGGTTATCGAATGAACAACGGAAAAATCAACTGGTTCTTGTTTCAAATTGACGATAGGCAATTCTAATTCAATACCTACTTTATCTGTTTTTGGTCGTCTTAATGGTTCCATATATTTTTGGATAATATGTTCTTTCATAATTTAACTTTTCCTATCTGTTTTATATGTTTTAACATATTATTCCATGGGTTGCAACCTCATTCTAGCGAAAAACGATATGTCCTGGTTCCATCGATTCAACAATGGCAAGGCTTTCCAATCGATATCCTTTCTTGCGTAATCGATCACCACCCCCTTGAAAGCCTTTTTCGATACAAATGCCAATACCAACAACTTGCGCATGAGCTTGGTGACAAATATCAATTAGACCATCCATGGCTTTGCCATTGGCCATGAAATCATCAATGATCAAGATCCGATCATCAGGTTGGATGAATTTTTTTGAAACCGTAATATCATAATCTCGATCATACGTAAAAGAATGTACTTTGGATGTATACAATTCCCCATCCAAATTTAGACTTTTGGCTTTTTTGGCAAAGACAACCGGCACATGAAAGTGTCGAGCAGCCATGCAGGCAATCGCAATGCCACTTGCCTCGATCGTTAAGATCTTGGTAATGTTTTCATCCGCAAATAAACGTTGAAATTCGGCACCAATTTCATCCAAAAGACCAATATCCATTTGATGATTTAGAAAACTATCCACTTTTAATACATCACCATTCCGTACTTGACCATCTTTACGAATACGTTGTTTTAACTGTTCCATTGATTTCCTCCCTACATGTAGATATAGGATAAATTATACTAGCGTTTGTATCGAACACAAAATGTTTTTTTGGATATGCCTATGCTATAATTTCAGTATGAGTACAGAAGAACAAATTAAACAAAATATTGAATCGGCAATGAATCAACTCAACCAATTTTTGAAGAGTGATACCATGCAGTCGGTCAAAAAAGCAACAACCAATACGATCCAATCCGTATCCAATTCGATTTCCAAAGCATTGGCACCAGAACCCCCACATCCAGTGTATTCGCCAAGAAAAATCAAAAAAATTAAAAAGAAAGCAATCGATACCCGAAATTTTGGTATTTTCATCGCCGCCATTGGTGTGATCCTTGCATTAGGTAGCATCGGTGATCTCGAAGCCATGATGGTTGGGATGGCCTTCTTGATCATTGGTGGTTTGACATGGTGGAACCAGAAACAAAAATTAAATCGCATCGATCGTTTCTATTTGTATGCCAATGCTCTAAAAAATAATGAAGCCATCCCCATTGAACAACTTTCGCAATTGGCTGCTCAAAGTGAAGAATCAACGGAAAATGATATTCGTTCGATGATCAGTCATGGTTTGTTTGAACAAGTTTACTTTGATGCATCTCATCATATTGTCTATAAAAATTATACTGCCTATCAGAAATCAAGCTTGCCACCAACTCCTAAAGAAGAAAAGGCGGAAAATGCATATCCTGAAGAAATCCAAGATTTCCTGGAACAAATGAATGCATATCGAAATACGATTCTTTCTTTATCGAATCAAATTAAAGATACGGACATTGATCAAGAATGTAAAAAAATGCTCATCATCTTGGCAAATATAGAAAAATATATCACGAATCATTTTGAGGTTTTACCTAAAACCAATCGAATGATGAAATATTATTTACCAACCGCGATCAAACTACTAGGTAACTATCAAGAACTCGAAGCCGGGCATATCCATTTGGGCACAAATGATACGACCATTCAAGATATCGAACGCGCCTTGAATCAACTCAATGAAGGTCTTATCAATATTTATACAGATATGTGTCAAGATGCTTCCATGGATATTCATGCCGATATATCCGTCTTACAATCGATGTTGCAACAAGATGGTCTAAAAGATAAAATTCCATCCTAAAAAGAGTGCCAATGATACGACCCCTGTCAAGTAGAAAGTACAAATACAAAAATGTGCTTCCCTATTTTTTAGGAGATCCTATCAAAGACACTCTTTTATTTTACATTGCTTTTTGATATAAAGATCGAACCAGATCGATATCGACTTTGACTGGTGTATTGACTAAATTACCCGCTGAAACTTTCATACAGTTTTCGCTCATCCATTCGATATCTTTTTCTTCCAATCCTAGATCGGACAATTTCGATGGCAATTCCAATTGAGCAATCAAGTCTTTGATGGCTTGTACTAAATCATTGGTGCCAAAGATTTTCGCAATATCATCATATTTTGGACACATTGTGGCTTCAATCACAACGGGTGTCAAACAAGCCAATCCTTGTCCATGGACAATATCTTTTAAACCACTGGCTGGGTGTTCCATGCCATGGGCTAAAGTGACACCAGCCTGACCAATGATCATACCACCAATCGTTGCTGCTAATGTCATTTTATCCCATAGATCTTCATCTTTGCATCCTTCATACAATGGCACTAGACTTTCTTTGATATAGCGAATTCCCATTAAGGATAGAGCATCCGTAAAAGGCTGTGCATTCTTTGCCGTATAAGCTTCCATACAATGACATAAAGCATCAAAACCAACCGATGCCAAGACCCGCTTTGGCATGGTCATCATACATTGTGGATCTACGATTGACACTTTCGCAATGATGGCTGACGTTCGTAAACTTTTCTTGTCTCCCGTATCTGGATTTGTCAAAACCGCAAATCCATTTCCTTCACTACCCGTACCACATGTTGTAGGTACTAAGATCATTGGTAAGGCTTCATCACTGACTTTTCGACCAAATATATAATCATTAATGTCTCCCTCATTAACAGCTAGAAACGCAATGGATTTTGCACAATCCATGATGGATCCTCCACCCAAAGCAATCACCATGTCACAACCCTGTTCTTTCGCAAGATCCGCACCTTTTTGTGCTGTGGTGGTGAGGGGATTTTGTCGTACTTCATCAAATAGTACGGAAGAGATTCCTTCGGCTACCAAAGCATTCTTTACGCGATCATAAAGACCCGACTTTTTGGCGGAACTACGTCCTGTTACGATCAAAGCTTTTGTCCCATACTTTTTTGCATAGTCTCCAATCGAATTAACTTTTCCTGCGCCAAATACAATATGGACAGGTTCATAAAAATCAAAATTCATCATTATAATTTCACCGCCTTATCATTTAGTACACTCGCGATGGCTGCTTCAATCGCAAGATCCAATTTTTCATCCAATTCTTCTGTTGGTTCTTGTAATGTAGCTGCATCCGAATCCGAGATGATCTCAATCAAAGAACCAAATTTTTCACCATATTTCATTTTCGAATGAATATAGAAAACACCACCTAAAGCTACCCAACTACCAGCCATCAACCATTCTTGCAAACCTAAGGTAGCACCGGTACCTGGAATCAAATAACAAGCCACCATGAAACCTGACATGATACAAGCCATGATGCCAACGAATTTATAGTGTTTGACTTTATATGGACGAGACATATTCGGTTGCGTCTTACGGAGGATCAAGAAGGAAGCTGAAACCATACAATAAGCTAAACAGCATCCAAAGTTTCCGGCATTCACGATCCACACCAACATTTGACGACCCGCAAAAGGTGCCAATACCGTTAATAAGCCAATTAAATATAAAGCATTTACTGGTGTTTTATATTTCGGGTGTAATTTAGCGAAACTCTTAGGAATCATATAGGATTCAGCCATTGAATACATGGCACGAGAACCACCCATCAAAAAGGAATTCCAGCTGGTGACAATACCACACATTCCACCTACGATCAGTACTTTAGCCATGATCGCACTATGGAAAGCTTTGGACATGGCATCGGCTGTCACCAAGCCATTTCCAGCCATGGATCGTAAAATCTCATTATGATTTAATTCATAACCAACGGCTAAAACAACAAAGCCATAGAAAAGGACAGCTAAGACAATCGATAAGATCAAGATCTTACCAATTTTTTTCAGATCTACATTGATTTCTTCGGCGGCTTGTGGAATTACATCAAAACCGATAAAAAAGAATGGGGTAACTAAAGCAACACGAAATACCGATTGCACAATACCAATATCATTATTAAAGAAATGTTCTTGCAGGTTGGAAGAATGCCCCGTAAAGACAGAGGCAACGATCAATAAGATACCACAAACACCAATGATAACTGTTAAAATCGTTTGTAAATTCGCAGCTGCCTTTACACCACGAATATTGATCCACATAATGAACAATGCAACAACAATCGCGACGATCAACCAAGAGGCATAGACATCAAATCCAGCTACTGTATATAAATAGCCTTGCAAGAATGGAGGATAAATATATGTAATAATGGTTGGTAATGCACAAGCTTCAAAACAAGCTACACTAACATAGCCTAAGACAATGGCCCATGTACAAATGAACGATCCTGTGGGTCCCATCGCTTTATGACTAAAAACATGTTCACCACCACATTGTGGCATAGCAGCAGTTAATTCAGCATAGGTCAATCCAACAAAGAAGATCATGATGCCGCCAATGACAAATCCAAGTGCAGCACCAAGAACACCACCTGTATTGATCCAATCACCGGTGGAAACAACCCAGCCCCAACCAATCATGGCACCAAAGGCAATTACTAATATATCCCAGGCACCTAATACTTTATCAAAATCCGATGTTTTCTGGTTCGGCATATCAATCCCTCTTTTCTAACACTCGATTGGCAAATTCTTCAATAAATTTTGCCGTCTCTTCAATACCAAGTACGGAACTGTCAATCAATAAATGTCGATTGTGACGATCCCCACGATAGGTTCCCGTCATTTGTTCATAGCGTGCATGTAATTGTTTACCTTGTGTTTTTACACGATATTCGGCGGCTTCTTGGGATATATGCAATGTATCGATTACTTTTTTCAAACGGACATCATAAGGTGCATATACAAATACATTTAATACATTTTCACGATCTTTTAAGACATAGTCAGCACATCGACCGACAAATACACAAGGCCCACGATCGGCAAGTTTCTTGATGATCTGCGTTTGAATATAAACCACACGATCTGTCAGAACTTGATACTTTGTAGGACTGGCTGAAGATTCTAATTCTCGACTTCGACCTTTTACTTCTTGTCCAGTTTCGGCCGCCTCTACTAATGTAGTAGACATCCCGGTTTCTTCAATGATCTTATCGATGATTGATCGATCATAATAAGCAATCCCAAAATCCTTACTGATTATTTCACCGATTTCTGGTCCGCCAGAGCCATACTCACAACCAACCGTAATAATGATATTTTTTTCCATAGAATTCCACCTTTCTTAAAAAAAAGACGCAAAGGAGCGCTGAAATTAATCAGCGGCTCCTTTGCCTAAAGCGATAACACTCTCTTTGATGATCTCGACAGCTTTGTCGCAATCTTTTTCATCGATGATTAGTGGTGGAATCAATCGAAGAATATGTTGGCCAATGGCCGTTGTCAATAAATGACGATGTAAACATTCATGTTTCAAATCCGTACTATTGATGGTTTCATCAAATTCAACACCAATCAATAGTCCTTGATGTCTAACTTCTACGACATGTGGTAATTTTTCTAATTTAGCACAGATATAATCTCCCATCTTCTTAGCATTACCTGCTAAGTCACGATCTAACAATTCATTGACTTCCGCTAAGGCTGCGGCACAACATACGGGATGTCCACCAAATGTCGTTCCATGCGAACCCATATCAAATGCAGTAGACACTTCTTCGGTAGCACAAATGGCACCAATTGGCATGCCACCACCTAAGGCTTTAGCCATCGATACGATATCGGGTTTCACACCATAATTCATATAAGACATCACGGCTCCCGTACGACACCATCCGGTTTGCACTTCATCGATCAACAACAACATGCCCTTTTCATCACAGAATTCTCGCAATCCCGTCAAGAACTCTTTGGTTGCTGGATGTACGCCACCTTCACCTTGAACCGGTTCAACCATGATGGCAATGGTATTTTCGTTGCATGCATCCTTGAATGCATCCAAATCATTATATGGAGCATAAGAGAATCCATAGGTCATTGGTCCAAATCCAACTTGACATCCATTACCAGGTTGTCCCGTCGCGGACATGGCACCAAATGTACGACCATGGAAACCATTTTTGGCGGTTACGATATGATAACGGTTCGGTCCATAATGTTCGATTCCATATTTACGAGCCATCTTGATCATGGCTTCATTGGCTTCCGTACCTGAGTTTTGGAAGAAAATCTTATCCATACCAATGGTTTCACAAACTTTTTCGGCTAATAAAGCTTGAGGAATCGTATACGGATAGTTAAATGTCTGCATGATATCTTTACATTGATCTTGAATAGCAGCCACAACTTTTTCATTACAGTTACCAGCCGAGTTTACTGCGATACCGGCATAGAAGTCTAAGTATGGTGTCCCATTTTCATCATACATGTACTGATCTTTGGCGGTTTCTGCTAAGAAATCAAAACGTTCATACGTTTCGATCATGTACTTGTTGACCTTTGCCTTAATGTCTTCAAATGTGAGTCCAGTGTCTTTCAGTTTCATTGTTTGCTCCTCCTAAGCAGCAAAAAAGCGCTATCCATCCAAATGAATAGCGCCTTTGCTTTGTCTTTTATTTTGTACAACCATACTTTAGCATAAGCTTTTTTCATTTTCAATACCCATTTTCAGTAATATTTTTACAATTTTTCATTCATTTTCAAACAATATATTGTACACAAAAATTAGCGTATACTGGATCATTTTAAAGATCCGGCCATAAAAAAACAGGAAATATAACATTTCCTGCATTTATGAATAGTCTGCAAAGAACGACATAAATACACATGTATCTTTGCCTATGTTCGTATAGATATGAAACTGATCCGATTCAAAACGGAATACGTCACCCTTACACATTTGATACGCCTTCCCACCTACCTTGATTTCCAGATTACCTTCCAACATTGTAATATATTCTCTGGTATGTGTGCCATGACTACCCGCTTCATAACAATTCCCTGGTAAGATTTCGATTCGATATATTTCCATCTGATGATTATCCTGAAATGGAAAACACGTCCAAACTTTGTATTGTCCATCAACGTCCTTGGTTGGCACTGTATCTTTCACATGCACGAGGAAGGTATCATAAGCGGGTGTACGAATCAAATCCTCAAATTCAATGCGCATGCCACTGGTAATTTTAGCTAAGACACCAATCGAGGGATTGGCACTGCCCCGTTCAATCTGCGAAAGCATGCTCTTGCTTACACCGGTTTGTTCGGCAATCACATCTAGGCTCAAATTTCGTGCTTGTCGAATGCGCTTTAAATTGGTTGATATATTATGACTGATGTAATCCATAGACAATGGCTTGCTCCATAATATCGAGTCCGGCTTCCAGTTGCGCATCAGTCATGACCAATGGCGCCAAGAAACGAATGACATTATTATACGTGCCTGCTCCTTCCACTAACAAGCCATGATAGGCACAATACTGAATGATTGTTTTTGTCAATTCCGGATCTGGCTCTTTTCCATCTTTCACAAATTCAATCCCAACCATTCCACCAAGACCACGCACATCACCCACGCAAGGATATTTTTTCTGCATTTGATGATAACGATCCACTACTTTTTGACCTATTTTCAGAGAACGATCCGCTAAATGATCACGTTCCATTACTTCGATAACTTTTAGAGCAGCGGCACAAGCCAACGCATTTCCACAAAAAGTTCCACCAATTGTGCCTGGGGCCGGTGCATCCATAATTTCTTTTCGAGCAATAATGGCTGAAAGGGGTACCCCACCCGCAATTGATTTTGCACTCGCAATAATATCCGGTTGTACACCGACTTCTTGCCAATATTCACTCGCAAACATCTTTCCCGTACGGCAAAAACCAGATTGAACTTCGTCCGCTACCAATAAGATACCATTTTCATCACAAATGCGACGAACAGCTTGGATCCATTCCAATGGCGCTGGAATAAAGCCACCCTCTCCTTGCAGGGGTTCAACGACCATGGCCGCAATCGTATTGGCTGCTCCGCATTCTTCAAACACTTCTTTGATCGAATCAATATAATAATCTAATAAATCTTCTTCCGGCATACCTTCAGGACAACGATAATAATAAGGGAATTTGGCACGATATACCCCATCTGGGAAAGGGCCCATATCAACCGCATAGGCTTTTTTTGATGTCATGGCCATGGTCATCAAAGTACGACCATGAAAAGCTCCAGAAAAGACGATCACATTGGGACGTTTGGTGAATGCCTTCGCAATTTTAACCGCATTTTCATCGGCCTCCGCTCCTGAATTCGCAAAGAATGCTTTTTTTTCTTTCCCTTTGACAGGGGCAATTTCACATAGTTTTTCAGCTAAAGATATATAGCCTTCATGCGTGGTGACATTCATCATCGAGTGAAAATATTGATCGGCTTGATTTTTTACGGCTTCTACGACTTCAGGTTGGGAATAACCTATATTTAAAACACCAACACCGCCAACCCAATCTAAGAAGCGATTGCCATCTACATCTTCGATCATAGCACCTTGCCCGCGAGAAATAACACATGGATACACACACCCAATCGCATTTGGAACTATTTTATGACGACGATTCAGGATAGCTTGTGCTTTGGGACCAGGCAATGTCTCTGTTTTGATTTCTGGTAAAGCATCTTTTAACATATACTACCTCCTCAAACGCAAAAAAGAGCATATGGAAAAACCATATACCCTCTTTGGCATGCATTTATTTGTTTACTATTATATACAAAACTGACATTTTTACAAGTTAATTTAGCGGGGAATCATCGACTTTCGCCAAACATTGATTCATAAAAAGAATCAATGGCTCATTTTCCAAAACAATAATAAATGGCATCATGTTGAACATCACTTCTTCGATTGTTCCGGGTTGATACATTCCACTCTGTAGATCGATGTCGTCTTCCTCCAAATCACCCGACACAAAATTTTCAAACTCAGGAATCTTATCATCCAATTCTAAGATGTATTTACGTGCTTGATGGTAATTGCCAACACGATATGCCGTAATCGCTTCAAAAAAGAGCATAGCCACATTTTCGGATGCATCATACAGATCAATCAAATGATCTAAATCCTCCGCATCTTCCATCATCATATAACATCCAGCCAGATCAAATCGAGCACCTAGATGATCGTTTTCATCCAGTTCTATCAAATCTTGTAAAATACCAATCGCCATCGTATACGAATGCATATCTAAATATTGTCTTGCCAACGTATATAAAGTACGCATATATGGACGTGTTTCAAAAATCATCCAAAATTCGCCCTGATTTTCTTCATCAAAATAACCATTGGCTTTCAACTTTTCTTTTTCTTCATTTAAAAGATTGGTCCATTGATGAATCCGGTCAATGGGATCATCATACTGAAGCGAAACCAATTCGGTTTTCGCATCTAATAAATCAGGATTCAATTCGATGGCTTGTTGAAGCAGTTTTTTTGCTTCTTGAGCGTTTTCCTGTTCCATGGCTTGATCAAATAGATCATAGGCTTGGTCCTTATCTTGTTCATATTCGCCCGCATTATATTCTTCCAAAAATTGTTGTAACAATTCATCTACATCGTCATCTTTGATTTCATCTTCGTGCTGGTCTAACCATGCATTCAGTGCGCGTATTGCTGCCTCCGTATCTCTTGACATCATTGATCCTCGATTTCATACATATCCTTGAATAATTGCTTTCCCGCTCTTGTTCGGAAAACCTTTTGATAAAAAGCTTTACGAGTCTGCGCATCATAGTGGCTCTCATCCGCATTCACCAAAAAATCAGCTTCGACAAGAATCTGATAATCCAAGCCATCAATATGTGTAAATGTATGATGATGTCCAACTAAATATACAATACGCTCTACTTGTTCCTTAGTGCAGCCCGTATCTTGTAAAAATTCATAGGTGAGTGGCATACCTTCTTTTTCTTGATACGTACCGGCTGTATTCCCATATTTCTCACGACATAGAGGACAAGCAATATCGTGGACGATGGACGCTACTTCTACAATAAATTGTGTATCTTCATCCAAATTTTCCAATTCTCCAATGGTTTTGGCATAGGCCCAAACCTTTGTCAAATGGGCAATATCATGTAAATTATGATCCGAATAATTGATCATTTTTTCAAAAATTTCTGCTACATTCATATATTTATTATACCTGTATCGATCTATTTCAACAACACTGGATTGAAAGGGCTATGCTTGTTTTTCTTGATCTAAAACCTGATGTAAATTTTGAATCACATCCGATACTTTATAGGATCTTAACTCCTTCTCAAAATCTTTTTGTATTTGTATCAATTGTCCATCTAAGACCTTATGGATATTTCGTCCTACCGGACATTCTGGATTGGGATTTTCATGGAAATGAAAGATTTCTTTTTCACCGGCATTTACAGCTGTATAAATATCAAAAAAAGTCACTTGATCCAGCGGTTTTTCAATGGTGACATCATTCTTGCCACGATGGCTCATGATGATACCCGCTTTTTTCAGATTGGACATCACACCACGCACGATCACAGGATTAGCCCCGATACTTTTGGCTAAAAAGCTACTATTTACAGGTACACTTCCATGAAATGTATCAATAGCCGCTAAAATATGTATCGCAATCGTAAACTTACTTGTGATTTGCATGTTTGTTCTCCTTTTATATGTTTTGATCTGAATGCAACATAGGATATCGCTGTCGATCAACCAAAGTAGCCACAAAATCATTTGCTGGATGATCGATCAATTCCTGGGGACGATCAAATTGAATGATTTTTCCATGATCCATGACCAACACTTTTGTGCCCAATAGCAATGCTTCCTCAATATCATGGGTCACAAATAAAATCGTGATCCCCGTCTTCTGATGGATTTGTTTGATTTCCTTTTGTAGTTGTGAACGCGTGATCGCATCCACAGCGCCAAATGGTTCATCCATCAATAGAATATCTGGACTCGCTGCCAGGGCTCGGGCAATGCCGACACGCTGTTGCTGACCACCCGATAATTCATAGGGATAACGATCCATCATCGATTTATCCAACCCCACGATATCCATCGATTTTTGTACAGCATCTTTGGTTGCTTGTTTATTCCTTTTATTTTTCAGGCTCGGTACATACGCAATATTTTCTCGCACCGTCATATGTGGAAATAAAACACTCCCTTGGATCGCATATCCAATATGACGACGTAATTGAATCAAATCAACATCTTTAATATTTTTTCCATTCACAAAAATATCACCAGAAGTAGGCAAAATCAAGCCATTGACCATTTTTAACAGCGTTGTTTTACCACATCCTGATAAACCGACGATAGTCACAAATTCACTTTGATTGATCGATACATTTAAATCATCAATGATCCGATTTTGATCATACATTTTTTTGACATGCTTCATTTCAATTACTGGATTCATTGGATATGTTCCCTTTCTAGAAATGCCTTGGCTACTGCTTTCGGTTCTTTCTTTTGTGTTTCTACTTGATCATTCATTTTTGCCATGTCAGTATCACTGATCGTGTTATTTAATTTTTTCAGAACATGACGCAATTCAGGGTGTTTCCGTAAAACTTCATTGCGGACAACATTTCCGCATTGATAGGAAGGATAAAAATGTTTATCGTCTTTTAATACGACCACATCAGCTTTTGAAAGCTGCCCATCCGTTGTAAAAATATTCATCACATCGATTTGTTTGTCATTGATAGCTTGATACTTTAAGCCAATATCCATATCTTTTGTAGAAGCAAAATGGAAACCATAGGTCTTACACAATGCATCATAGCCATCTTCACGTTCAAAGAAATCATATTCAGCACCAAAGATCAATTGATCCGATACCTTCGCTAGATCAGAATATGTATGCAGACCATATTGTTTGGCAATCTCTTTTCGAACAACCAAACCAAAGGTATTATTAAACCCATACATACCAACCCAAGACATATCATATTTTTTGTCATAGGCCTGTTCCAATTGGTAGAATAACTTCTCTGAATACGTTCCCTTCCTTTTTAGCACCATATTCCAAGCGGTACCGGTATATTCTGGATACAAATCAAAGTCGCCTTTTTCCATACCGGGTTGGATATTGGATGTTCCGCCACCTACTCCCTGTGTGATTTCCACTTTCAAATTTGTATCTTCTTCAATCAAGATTTTCAACATTTCACCGATGATATATTCTTCCGTCATTGGTTTTGTCGCAATATGAATGGTGTCTTGTTGAAAAGGAACAAACAAATTGGTAATAAATATACCACAAACTACGAAAACCGTGATCCACATCGGTTTATTTTTCTTATGTTGTTTCCATCGTTTTTCAACGATGGATAAAATACCATCCGCCAACAAGGCCAATCCGGCAATCAACAAGCTCCCTGCTAAGGTCATTGCTGCATTATTTGTGGTAATACCTCGATAAATGGCAACTCCCAATCCTCCAGCACCAATAAAAGAAGCAATACCTCCCAGAGCAATGGTCATCGTGACCATATTTCGAATGCCTGATAAAATGACTGGCATCGCTAAGGGAAGCTTTACTTTCCATAAGGTTTGAAACCGTGTCGAACCCATACCGGTGGCGGCTTGGATAAGGACCGGATCAATGGTTGTAAGACCTGTATAGGTATTGCGAACCATGGGCAACAAAGCATAAATTGTCAAAGCGATGATAGCGGTAGCATTGCCAATACCTGAAAATGGAATCAAAAAACCCAACATCGAAATGGATGGAATCGTATAAAGAAAATTGATCGTATTCAATGTCGGTTTGGCACTCTTTTGAAATTCACTGATCAAGATGCCTACTAGACCACCAAAAACAATCGCAATCAAGATCGCAATCAAAGAAATTTCAATGTGTTCCATCAATAATCCGGAAAAGAAATCCCATCGATTGATCAATAAGGAAATCATGATCAACCTCTACGATCGATGGCATGTACTGGACAATTTTCATAGCACAAACCACAATGCAGACAGTGATCTTGTTCAATGAAATAGGGAGTTCCCGATTGAATGCATTGTTGCGGACAATTTCGCATGCATGTCCTACAACCAATACAAGCATCGGAAATCAGAAAACCATGTTGTTGGACAACTTCTTGATCCAAACGAAAACTTTGACGATCAATTGGATGTTTTCCGAGATCAAAAAATTCGATTTGGCCATTATCCACCACAAAAGGTTCCAAAATATAACGAGAATCTCCTGGATAGACATCATTCATGACTGGATTGGCTTCAAAAATACGATCGATCCAAACTTTCGGATTGTTTAATTGTTTGACTTTTCCATGTAAGCGAATCATTTGAAAATCGGTATTCAAACCGGTTATCGCAATATGTGGATTCTGGGTAATTTGATCATAAAAATCCTTTCCGCGTGCTGTACAAAAATACAACTTTTTATCTTCAATTAACATCACATCAATCATACGATTATGCGGCATTCCTTCTTTATCAACCGATGCAAAAGATACATCTTTGATCATTCTTAACATTTGTAGACATGCTTGTGCATTCATATGGTTTCCTCCTGATTTCTACATTTGTAATATATATTATTTCATTTATATCGTCAATATTATTATTACATTTAAAATCTTTGTAAAGAAACCCGATTTTCTTGGAATGGATGATATAGTAAAGCCATGAAAACAAAGAGAGAGATCGAGACCTATATTGCCTACTATAAGTCGGCTATCAAACAAAAAAAGAAATTGATTCAAGACTATCAAAAAAAATTGAATAAGTTGATTGAAAAAGAAAAATTTAAAGATATCCCTTTCTATGCCACATTGATTTCTTGGAATACCTATGAGATGGAAGCGCAAGAATTATGTTTAAAGGGATTAAAGAAAATTGACAAAAAAGAACAAATTGATCAATTGATCGATGACTACTCCAAAAAAATTGACAAACAAAAAACCAAGATCCACGGTGTGGATCCGGACTTAAATGAATCAACCATTGAGATGTGGTATGAAACCATCGCCAATAGTGATTTGATGCACCATCTCGTGAAATACCAAGGATGGTCGATGTTTGTAGAAGACTTAAAAGCCATTCAAGAAAAACTATATAATTAGACACCGATCTTCCCCGACCATGCTTTGATACAAGAAAGGGTCGGTATCCCCTTCCGTATTGATTAAAAGGATCGAAGCATCTTGTTGAATTTGAAATTGATTTCGCAATGCATCACTTTTTACGATTTGATCCACCAATCCCATGGTCAAAGCGCCGGATGGACCCGAAATGATATCATTGGTTTTCAACACATGCATGCCCCGAATAGCTGCATCATCTTCACATATACAAATACAATTTACTTGTTTTTGGATGATGGGCCACGTGATCAAACAAGGGATACCTCGATTGAGATGCGTCATGATCGTCGGTTGACATACTACCGATGATCTTTTTGTTTGTTCCATAGAAACATATAAACAAGGTGAGCTTATGGGCTGTACAATAATCAATTGGGCCTTAGGATACATGTGATGAAAAGCATCGATCATGCCACCGGCCATGGCACCGGTTCCCGCTTGTAAGAAAATATGTGTAGGTGTCGTAGAAATTTGTTGTTGGATCTCTTTGGCCATGGTCAGATATCCTTCAATGATCCAAGTTGGAATTTTGGTGTACCCATCCCAAGCTATATCTTGTAGCAAGATCCCATCGTTATCTTTGGCCCATGCCCTTGCTTTTTGGATGGCTTGATCATAGGAACCATCGGTTATCACCACTTGTACATTCTTTCTTTTTATCTGATTTTGATAGATCTTGCTGGATCCTTTTGGGATCAAAAGATAGGACGAACAGCCAAATAATGAAGTTGCCCAAGCCATAGCAACCCCCTGATTTCCATGGCTTGCACACACAAAGGTCACTTTCGAATGATCCATTGTCCGCAGTTTTGCCAATGATGTAGTTTGTGGATCCAAATGATTTCGTTCGCATAAAATGCGAAACATCGCATAACTGGTGCCCAATCCCTTAAAGCTTTTTAAGCCCAACCGTTGGGATTCATCTTTAATAAAGAGATTTTTCAAATGATGTTGACTTGCATAAACTTGCCAATCCACCAATGGTGTAGGGATGTAATTGGGTAGTTGTCGATGAAAGGAAATGGCATCTTGAGAAAATGTTGGTGGAATTTCTTTCCTATTTGTATTGATAAATTGCTGCATGTTAATACCTCAATTTTAATTTGGATAAATCAACATCCACATCATAGCCCAGTGATTCTAAATATTGAGCCATGCCTTTTTTTGCGAGATCCACATGATTTTTGGGAGCCACGGTCACACAATCAATCGGTAAAGTATCTAACTGAATCTCGATATAAGGCAATAAAAAGCCTTCTTTTTCACGAAATAATATTTTTTGTTTATGCGGGTTTCGGAAAACGATTCGATATTCTTTTTCTGCCGCAAATTCTTCTTGTTTAAAGAAAAGTGCATACGTATTTAATTTTCGTTTCAACAAAGTAAAATCGTCGTCTTTTTTTACATTGGCAAACAATTCTTCAATCAAATGTTTTTGCACTTCTCGCGTATAAATGACGTGGCCATGATAAAATATGTCTTGTTTCTTTTGGATCTGGCTCAGCAATTCATCGGCTCGAAAAGCGACATTATAACCGGTATTGTCACCGAATTCGGACCAAAGCGTAATACTATCTTTATCGGTAGAAAAAGAACAAACAAATGTATCATGTCGTTTGGATTCTTCAATCGTATTCACGACTTCGGATAATAACAATTCTTGTAGACTCGAATCGGGTAATTCATCAATGACTTCTTTGGTCACATGTGTAATATAATCCATTTCATTGGTGTCATTGAGAAAACTACTTTTGGTTGCATATAGAATTTTGGTTGCCAAAATGCTCTTTAAGCTGCTGCATTTTGTGTAATGATATAAATTGTCTTTCTTTGGGATGTGTTTAATTTTAAGTTCCATAACACTATTATAATAAAAAATGGATAAATCATCGCTGATTTACCCAAATCTTTACAATATTTTGCATATGCTCATCGATTGCTTGACGGGCTTTACCGTGTATACCCAAATGATAGCCAATTGGCAACATCGATCGTGGTAGAAGTTGATTCTTTTTTTGATCATATTGAAATGGCATATATACACACGTACTCGCTTTTTGTATTTGTTGTAAAACAAGATCATCCATTGTCCCAAAACACATCAAGAATCCTCGAATCGATGAGATATCTACCTTGGTGATATCGGGATTGGTCACGATGGTCAATGTGACTTGTGGATAGGTTGCCGCTACCGCCAAAGCGATGTGTGAACGTTCGCCCAGTTCGAGTAGGCCAATCTTACGAATGCCTTGGGAATGTAAAAAGCTAATGATTCGACCAAAAGCGGTGATATCCGCATGGGCAGGGGCGACAAAAACATGACAGTGATTACGATGAGCCCACCGAATCGCAGCGGATGTCCATTTTCCTTTGTCAATCAGGATCAACGTATGCACTTTTGCGAGAGTCGTCTGGTAGAACGTTCCCTCTTTGATTTGAATTTCTTCCATAGCGACTCCTTTCGTTTCTATTTTGCTTTTCCTTGATTTGCGACCGCCTTCATTTTGGCTTGGATCGTTTCAGCATCACCTAAATAGTAGTGATCTTTCACTTGAAATGCTTCGTCAAATTCATACACCAAAGGGATACCCGTTGGAATGTTGACACCAACGATGGCTTCCTTATCCATCTTTTCAAAATATTTGACCAAAGCCCGGATCGAATTGCCATGGGCGGCAATCAACACGCGTTTTCCGGCTTCCATATCTTTTTTTATGTTGGCTTCAAAATAAGGAATGACACGATCGATCGTGGTTTCTAAGCTTTCTGCCAAAGGCAATGCTTTGGCATCCACATTGCGATACATCGCTTGATTGGCAGGATTCCGATCATCTTCAACTTCCAATAGGGGTGGCTTTACATCAAAAGAACGACGCCAGATCTTTACTTGATCTTCCCCATATTTAGCAGCTGTATCGGCTTTATTTAAGCCTTGTAGCGCTCCATAATGACGTTCATTTAAATGCCAGCTCTTATAAACAGGCAACCAATTGCGATCCATTTCATCCAAAATGTGATTCAACGTATGGATGGCTCGTTTTAGATAGGATGTATAACATACATCAAAATCATAACCTTCTTGTTTCAATGTCTGGCCAGCTTGAATGGCTTCTTGATGTCCTTTTTCACTCAAATCGACATCAGTCCATCCCGTAAAAAGATTGGCTTTGTTCCATTCACTTTCGCCATGACGTACTAATACTAATTTCATATTCATATATCTCCTAGTTAGCTTATGCTAACTTCAGTATATCCTTTATTCTCTAAATGTCAATCGCATTTGATGCCAACATACACCACCATGGACACTCTTATCACTGATTCCTTCATCCCTGAAACCAAATTTCGCATAATAAGATACCAATGCATCTTTACAAGTTAATACAAGTCCTTTTCTATTTTGACTTTTGGCATCACGAATCACTTGTTCCATTAAATGTGTAGCACACCCTTTGTTTCGATAGGAAGGCAATGTATTCAAACCAAAGATCATTTGCCATTGTCCGGCTTCATCATGCATACTGGCTACTTCATACATGACATCACATAGATCTTTTTGGTTGGTCACAAACCCATCCACAAAGGAAACAATTTGATTTTCATCGATCAACAACCAGAAATGATTCCCATAATATTGAATTCGTTTCACAAATTCGTCTTTGGTTGCTGCTTCGGCTTGAGGAAAACAAGCCGATTCTATCGATGCAATCGCATCTAGATCGGCCATCGTTGCATGTCGAATGCTCATAGACATTGTTTCGCAAATTCCTTTGCTTGTTCCAATTGAGCTTGGCTGGGTTTATTTTTAACATAGAACGTCTCTGGTACCACTTTAATTCCTTTTTCTTCTAGTTGTTTGCGCATCAGATCCAAGCTATGTTTCGAGATCCAAGAAGTTGAAAATAAAACGGCTTTCTTCACGTTTTTTGCATCGAGCTCATTTAAATATTTTTTTAAATGTTTATCTAATCCATAGGCATATAATGCCCCACCCACAAATAACGTATCAATGGATTGGGTGATTTTGGCATCGGCCTGATCAACCGAAATGGCGGTCGTACCAATCGCTTGTGCTATGGCATCAGCCACTAATTTCGTGTTACCGGAACGAGAATAATATCGAACTGCATTCATATCTAAATCCTCCTTTAATCGGAAATATCGGCATCCAATTGTACATAGAAAGAGTAAATCGGATACTTTCTTTTTACTTCATTCACAATTTCTTGATAAAGTGCATGACGATCTTCGACATCAAAATCAATAATGATATCAAAACGAATTTGTCGTTTGCCATTATCCAAATAAAAACCGTGCATTTGCAGAACATGTGGATGGCTCATGACCATCTTACGGATATCCGCTTCAATGATCGCGGATGATTCATCATTGACATTTTGCGCATAAATCGAGATACCAGTCAAGGTGACACCTGTATCTTTGTATGTTTTTTCGGCAATATGACGCTCTAATGTATCGAGTTCTTTGGCCGTCATATTGGATGGTACTTCAATATGTACCGAACCTATCAAACGATCGGGTCCATAATTATGAATGATCAAATCATAGGCACCTTGCACTCGATCAAAGGTCTCAATGCTGGCTTTCACTTTTTGCGTAATATCTGCATCGATTCGTTCTCCTAATATTTCACTGATCGTATCTCGCAACATTTCAAAACCGGACTTAATGATCACAAACGCAATGATCAGACCCAACCAGGCTTCGATACTGATATGGCAGAAAAGATATAGGATAGCTGCAACCAAGGTAGAAGTAGAAACGATGGAATCATTCAAAGCATCCTGACCAGAAGCAACCAAAGCATCGGAATCTTCGGTTTGACCAACCTTTTTAACATACGATCCCAAAACAATCTTTACAATGATGGCCACAAAAATAATGAGCAAAGTCACAATGGAATAGGTCGCGGTTTCCGGATGCACAATTTTTTTGATGGATTCTTGTAGAGAAGTAATGCCAGCATATAAAACGATAACAGAGATAATCGAAGCACTTAAGTATTCAATGCGTCCATATCCCAAGGGATGTTTTTTATCCGGTTCCTTACCTGCTAACTTTGTGCCAATGATCGTAATCAAACTGCTCAAGGCATCACTTAAGTTATTGACCGCATCCAATGTGATGGCGATGGATCCGGAAATCAATCCAACAATGGCTTTAAAAATGGCCAACGCAATATTTGTCACAATACCTATGATACTGGTTTGAATGATCTTTTTTTGCCTACTTTGATTCACAAGCATAACCTCCTAATATTGTATATAAAATTTCATACAGTTCCTTGGCTTGATTCTTCTTTATTGGAAAACAAGAACCAATTTTCAAAGGAACTTCTTTGACTTGGTCTTTCATTGCTTTTCCTTTATCGGTTAGATAGATCAAAACTTGTCGCTCATCTTGGGGATTGCGTTTTCGTTCGATCCATCCTTGTTTTTCCATTTTCTTTAGCAATGGTGTCAATGTGCCATTATCTAAGAATAAACGATCACCAATATCGCCTACCGGAATGCCGTCTTGTTCCCATAGAACCATAAAAGTAATATATTGCGTATACGTAATACCCAATGGTTTTAAATACGGGGTATATGCGCCTACGACTTTACGAGCTGCTGCATACAATGGAAAACACAATTGATTTTCTAATTTTAATGCATCCATTTAAATCAATTCCTGAACAGCTTGTTTCACTGTTTCCATATTTTCTGTTGGTTCAAAACGTGCAACTACATTTCCCATTCGATCAACCAAAAATTTCGTAAAATTCCATTTAATATCTGGATTGTTTTTATAATCTTTATCGATCTTTTTTAACATGGCTGACATGGCCAATGCTTTCGGACCTTTGCCAAATCCTTTAAAGCCTTGTTGTGCTTTTAAATAGGTATACAATGGCAATTCGTTTTCACCATTCACATCGCTTTTGGTCATTTGATCAAATTGGGTATTGTATTTCAATGTACAAAATTGATGAACTTCATCATCCGTTCCTGGTGTTTGCCCTGCAAATTGGTTACATGGAATATCGATAATTTCAAATCCTTGATCATGAAATTGTTCATACATGGATTCTAAATCTTTATATTGTGGAGTAAAACCACAACCAGTTGCGGTATTAACAACTAAAACAACTTTCCCTTGATAGTCTTTCATCGAAATTTCTTCATGGTTACGATTGGTTACGCTATAATCATAAAAATTAGTCATACGCCTTCTCCTTTTTATATTTTATACAATTGTATTTTATACAATATTTTTATTTTGTCAAATCTCTTTGAAATAAATTTTTAATTTTGATAAAATGCAACTCGGACAGAAAAATAGTTTGATCCAGCGGGTAGCATGGATGTTGGTAGACATCTCCATGTTGCCTTTTTTTATTTTAAGGAGGGAGAATCGTATGCCAAAAACAAAGAAACAAGGAATCATTTTTGGTTTGATCATGTCCTATGCCATGGCTTATGGTATGGAAGTCTACAACACCGCCATCAAAGACGGATTTACCCTGCGTCTTGGTGGATTTAGTACCATGACGAATCATGTTTTTCTACAAGCATTATTGGAAGCCCTTTATATGGGCGTCTTTGTCTTTATCATTTCCAATTTATGGGGAAATCGCTTTGGTGCCAACTTTGCCCAAAAAGTTGTGGATCCACAAAAGGATAATCCTTATTTTTGTCGATTGATGCGTCAAGCTGGAACCGTAGCCATTATGTGTCCAAGCATGAGCATGGTTGCTTCAATCCTATTCAATGTTATCTTAGCCCATCAAGCCATCTATAACTTACCTGCTATTTGGGTAGGTACGGTTTTAAAAAACTTTCCCATGGCTTTTTTCTGGAACATGTTTGCGGCCGCTCCATTTACGCATTGGTTTTTCAACAAGATCTATTCCCATTAAAAAAATATGCACTCGCATATTTTTTTAATCTTTGATCAAATTTCCTTTTTTGATATTATCTTGTAAGATATCATCAATCACTTCATACAGTCTTTCGGATCCCATTTTGGTTTTTACTTGTCTGCCATAAACTTGGCTAGCATGCACATGGTGTTCTTTCCAATCTCCACCATGATTGCTGTTGTTCAAAAGCAGCGGTTGCAAATTATCCATGGCATGTGCAAATCGTGCTTCTGCCGTTTCATTGGCTTCGAATTCATCAAAGATGGCGATCATCTCTTCTTTTTGATCCTTGGGCAATAACGCATAAATACGCTCTTTGGCAGCATTTTCTCGTGCTTTTTGAGTGGCAAGACCCGCTTTGTCATAGGCATAGGTATCACCCGCATCGATTTCTACAATATCATGGATCAAGCTCATGATCATGACTTTACAAATATCAATCGGTTCATTCGCATATTCTTTCAAGATATAGGCCATGATTGCCATATGCCAAGCATGTTCTGCATCGTTTTCACGTCGTCCATGATTGGTTAAATGCGTTTGTCGAAAGATATTTTTTTCTTTATCAATTTCTAAGGCAAACGCAAGTTGTTTCTGAAGTCGTTCTTCCATTTTTTCACATCCTTTGCTTGTATTATAGTGCATTATCGAAAAACTGCTCGAATTTTTAGAGCAGATAGTCCATAATAAGTAAGCATGACAAAAGGAGATATTTATGATCATTCAACAAATTGATCCTAATTTATTAGAACTTGGTAAACAAGCAGAGATAGATTGTAAGGAAATATATGCACAAATGGATGAGATCTGTTTAAAAAACTCAGATCGTGTTTTATCGGCTTTTATCGAAAATCAGGTATCCTATACCGATTTTGCGGAAATGAATGGATATGGTGAATTTGATGAAGGTAGAAACAAACTAGAACGAATTTTTGCGAATGTATTAGGATGTGAAGATAGCTTGGTCCGTCCTCAGATCATGAGCGGCACCAATGCCTTATATTTAACGTTTTCGGCTTTACTAAAACATGGCGAAACCATGATTTCCTTATCGGGAAAACCCTATGATTCGTTGCAAGAAATGGTTGGTTTGATTGGGGATTCTACACAATCTCTAAAAGCCTATGGGGTAAAATATGAACAAATTGATCTGGTCAATAATACTTTTGATGAAGAAAAAATCGTCCATCGCCTGCAAAAAAGAGATGTAAAATTAGTAGAAATCCAACGTTCTCGCGGTTATTCTTCTCGACATTCTTTATCGATCGATCAAATGGCTCATGTGATCCAAGCCATTCGCCGTGTCAATCAAGATGTGATCATCATGGTTGATAATTGCTACGGTGAATTAGTAGAAACCCTGGAACCCGGTCATATCGGGGCTGATGTTGTCGTTGGTTCTTTAATGAAAAATCTAGGTGGTGGTGTTGCTTCGAGCGGTGGTTATATTGCTGGAAGAAAAGATTTGATCCAAATGGTTGCCGATCGACTCACGGCTCCTGGTATTGGCAAAAATCTAGGTGCCAATTTCAATCAAAACAACGCTTTTTTCAAAGGCATCTTTATGGCACCGACAGCCGTTCGAAATGCTTTAAAAACCCAAGTCTTTGCTGCATATATGTTGGAAAAATTAGGCTATACAAATGTTTCACCAACATGGCAGGAGAAGCGTACGGACATCATTCAAACGGTTGAATTGGGGAGTGTTGATGATTTGGTGCAATTTACTCAAGGTATTCAATCGGCTTCACCCATCGATTCTTATGTTCGGATCATGCCCGCCCCTATGGCTGGATATCCTTTTGATGAGGTCATGGCTAGTGGTAGCTTTACCAATGGTTCCACCATTGAATTAAGTGCCGATGCCCCTGTCGTTCCGCCTTACACTTTATATATGCAAGGTGGATTATCCTTTGAATATGGAAAATTATCCATTCTCCTTGCCCTAACGAATATTCAAAAAACAAAATCCAGTGGAAACTGATATCCACTGGATTTTTATATACTTCCCATTTGTCCACCATCGATGCGAAGGATGGAATTGTTGATATAATCAGCTTGGTCACTGATCAAAAACTTGACAAGATGGGCAACTTCTTCTGGTTTTCCATAGCGTTTGACCAAAATCTTTTCGCATTCCGATTGAAGAAAATCAGCATCATATCCCTCCAATTCGCTTTCTGTACCTATGAATCCAGGTGCAATCGCATTCACATGAACATAGGGTGCAAATTGAACGGCTAGATCATGAGTCAGAGCATTTAATGCAGCTTTGGATGTATCATAATCAATGCTCATTGGATAATACGTATTCATTCCATTCGTAGAAGAAATATTGATGATACGTCCATATTCTTGTTTCAACATATGAGGATAGACTCGTTTCGCACAATTATAAGCTCCAACTACATTGACGTCTAACGTTTTGCGAAATTCATCGGCTGTTTTTAAATGAAAGAGATTGGATAAATCGATCCCTGCATTATTGATGAGAACATCTACACCGCCTAGTTTCGATTCGATCAACGTCACCATTTGGTCAACTTCGTCTTCTTTGGATACATCCGCTTGTATACACAAACAAGGAACACCATACAAATCTTGGATTTGATCTTGTACTTCTTTTGCTTCTGTTTGAGAAGAACGATAATTGATCACGATCGCATATCCAGCTTGAGCCAATTCAAACGCAATCGCTTTGCCAATACCCTTGGATGATCCCGTAATTAATACAACTTGATTCATATTGAAAAAAAGAGCTTATCTCTAAGCTCTTCCTGCATACTTGCCATCTTCGGTATTCACCAAAACTTTTTCGCCTTGCGCAATAAATTGAGGAACGCGAATCGTTAAACCTGTGTCTGTCACTGCATCTTTCGATTGCGTCGATGGAGCACCTTTGATAGCTGGTGTTGTTTCCACAATGGTCACTTCTACTTTGCCAGGAAGGGACAGAGTCAAGCATTCTCCTTCAAAGAAAACTAAACCAACATTCATGCCTTCGGTCAAGAAGTTTTTATTGAAACCAACTTGTGCTTCATCCAATTCATACATATCGTATGTTTCATTATCCATGAAATAATAAACACCACCCGATTCATAAGAATATTGGGCTTCTTTTTTCTCAATGATTGCTGCTTCGAATTTTGTATTCGCGTTGAAATTTCTTTCTTGCGTAGAACCCGTTTTTAAGTTCTTCATCTTTGTTTTTAAAATGGCAGCTCCTTTACCTGGCTTTACATGCATAAAATCTAATACTTGCCAAGGATCGCCATCTACCATAACTGTTAATCCTGTTTTAAAATCTCCAGCTTCAATTGCCATACTTACTCACCTTTACCTTTTACCAAACTATTTTACCAAGGAAGTCATGGATATTCAATGAGAAGATGGAAATCAAATTAAAATGCCATCCAAATGATCGATTTCATGCTGAATAATTTGAGCGGTCCATCCATGAAATACTTGTCTCTTTTTATGAAAAGAAAAATCTTGATACTCTACTTCAATCGTTTGGTATCGTGTTGTTTTACGAACCCCATTTAACGATAAGCATCCTTCTTCTGTTTCAAAAGGGGTTATTTTCTTCACAATTTTAGGATTAAACATAGCCATAAGAAAAGGCCCAACATTCACAACAATGATGGCTTTGGGAATACCAATCATGTTGGCAGCCATTCCTACACATTCCTTGCTGTGAGCTTGCAGAATATCTATCAAATCACGAGCAATCGAAATATCATTTTTCGTAGCTGGTTTTGCTTTTTGTTTTAAAACAAAAACATTTCTTTCAATTGGTTTGATCATCTTTTATCTATCTTCCTATTACCATTATATCGAAAAAGACTGGGACTTGCCCAGCCTTCCTCTTATTTCACAAATCTTCTTTTAAAGAATACGATCACAAGTAACGAAAGAATAGTAGTGAGTGAATAGAAGCGTACATTGGTTTCTGCACCCGTATTGGTTCCATTCGATTGATCCGTCTTCTTACCACTCGTCTTATTGGAAGAATGCGTATTGGTTACAATATAACCCTTGGTCGCATCGCCTGTAATGACTGACTTATATCCCTTTGGAACAGATACTTCCGCAATACTATATTCGATGGTTTTACCCTTCTTCTTGGCATCTAGATCGGTAAAGGATCCATTCCAATTGTTGTCCGCATTCAAGATCAATGTCTTATCGGTCTTTTCACCATCCGCCAAAAGCTGTACGGTAATTTTTTCTGGTCGGATGCCATCTCTATTATTACCATCCTTCCAGACTTTCTTTACATTGACACTGGTCTTACCCACAACATGGGTATTGATAAAATCATTGCCTGTCTGGGTCGTAGTGTAATCCTTAACGGCATCTTCACTGACCATATAGTCGATCTCTTGTCCTTTTTCATATTTTGGCAATCCGGTAAACTGATAGCTCCAGTTGCCATCCTTATCCGCTTTGACCTCTTTACTATCAATTTCTGTACCATTGGCCATCAAACGAATCGTGATACTGTCTGGTCGAGTATTGTCCTGGTTGTCGTTATCTTTCCAGGTCTTCGTACCGCTGATATCTACCGTTTCCGTCTTATGCGTATTGGTTACAATATAACCCTTGGTCGCATCGCCTGTAATGACTGACTTATACCCCTTTGGAACAGATACTTCCGCAATACTATATTCGATGGTTTTGCCCTTCTTCTTGGCATCTAGATCGGTGAAGGATCCATTCCAATTGTTATCGGCATTCAAGGTCAATGTTTTATCGGTCTTTTCACCATTGGCCAATAATTGTACCGTGATCTCTTGAGGGCGGATACCATCCTGATTCTCCGCATCTTCCCAGACCTTCTTTACATTGACACTGGTCTTGCCCGCATCATAGGTATTGATAAAATCATTGCCTGTCTGGATCGTAGTGTAATCCTTAACGGCATCTTCACTGACCGTATAGTCGATCTCTTGCCCTTTTTCATATTTTGGCAATCCGGTAAACTGATAGCTCCAGTTGCCATCCTTATCCGCTTTGACCTCTTTACTATCAATTTCTGTACCATTGGCCATCAAACGAATCGTGATACTGTCTGGTCGGATATTGTCCTGGTTGTCGTTATCTTTCCAGGTCTTTATTCCACTGATATCTACGGTTTCCGTCTTATGCGTATTGTTGATGATATATCCTTCCGTCGCATTGCCACTGATTTCGGATGTATATCCCTTCGGAACAGATACTTCCGCAATACTATATTCGATGGTTTTGCCCTTCTTCTTGG